>JALFHA010000183.1 GCA_022776785.1 Clostridiales bacterium
CCTGCTCTGAAACTGCTTTTTCTTTTGAACAATAAGGGAACATTGGGCTGCCGCCCAAACCTGCTTGAGGGATTTCATCCCTCAAACTCCCTTCTTCGCTTCGCGCTTATATTCGAGCTTTTAAGTGCAAGACAGTATGACATGGGCGTTCGGGGATAGCGGAGACGCTGTTTTCGGACGTTTTTTGTTTGTCATGGGCACAGGGGTGGCACGCGGCGGACGAATGTGGTATACTGGGGCTGACAAATTTTCCGAAAAGGGGAAAATTAGGAAGAATCTGCGCGGCTCATTCGTCAGATATACGAAGGAAGCGAAAGGATTGTGATGACATGAAGGGGAAACGGACGCTGGCGCTGGTCGCGCTGGCGCTTTTGCTGACGCTGGTGCCGCTGGCGGCGCTGGCCGATACGTTTGCCGTGGTGCGCGGCGGCAGGCTCAACCTGCGCGAGTATCCCAGCACGGGCAGCCGCAGTCTGGGCAAATACAGCTCGGGTACATGGGTGCGCCTGATCGAGCCCGCCAACAATGGAACCTGGTGGAGCGTGCGCACGCTGGACGGCAGGAGCGGCTACATGGCTGCCTCCTATCTGGATCAGGCTAACGGCGTCAATCAAGGCACGGTGCGCTATGCCAACGGCGGCTATGTGAACCTGCGCAGCGGCCCGTCGCTGGAGACGAGCGTCATCATGCGCGTGACCTGCGGCTCGACCGTGTACATTCAGGATGAATCCTATGAATGGAATTATGTCTATGTGCTGGTGAACGGCGTGGCCCAGTACGGATACATGCACGATTCCTTCATTGACAAGGGGACGACGACGGCAACCGTCACCACCCGCAACGGCGGCAGGGTGAACGTGCGCAGCGGCCCGTCCTCCTCCTACGGCAGCGTGGGCACGCTGGCCTCCGGCACGCGCGTGACCGTGCTCAAGAAGGGAAACGGCTGGTATCACATATCCGCAAACGGGCTCAAGGGCTTCATGTCCACGCAGTATCTCTCCGGCACGGGGAGCACGGTGGGCGGCAACACGGGCAGCTCGACCTCCTCGCGCGTGGCCTATGTCAACAATCCGCGCAGCACGCAGGTGCTCAACCTGCGCGAGAGTCCCTCGCAGAGCGCACGTTCCATCGGTCAGTACCGCAACGGCACGCAGGTTAAGGTCGTCGCCTTTGGGCAGACGTGGTGCGAGGTCTATGTCGGCACGCGCCACGGCTACATGATGACGCGCTACCTGAGCTTTGACGGCAGCTATACGCCTCCGAGTCAAAGCCAGCCCAGCTACACGAGCACGCCCGTCTACATCTATGTAACGCCGACGCTCTCGCCGACGCCTACACCGACACCGCTGATACAGTACATCACGCCCGTGCCCTCGACGCCAACGGCGGGCACCAAGGGAACGCTGGCCGTGCGCGCGGGCAGCGGACAGACGATGATCCCCGTCTACAACGATTCGTCGCTGACCTCGCTCAAGGCGAATTACATGCCCGGCACGCAGATGACGATTCTGAGCTACGATACGAGCGTGTGCATGATCCTCATCGATGGCGGCGTGGCCTATGTCTCGACGTGGAATGTCAACTACTGAACCATTGCCCCTGTTGACCGGGCCGCAGCTGCCGCCGCGATGGAATGGCTATGATGGGAGGCAAAGATCACGCAAAGCCCGGAAGTGACGAATACACGGCGAGAGGTTGAAGGCATGGCAAACGCGCTGACAGTCACCCGAATGGCATTGAGCCTGATGATGCTGTGCTTTCCCGCTTTTTCCGTTCCGTTCTATATCCTGTATGTGGTTGCCGGGCTGACGGATATGGCCGATGGCTGGATTGCCCGGAAAACCGGTACGGTCAGCGAATGGGGGTCGAGGCTTGACACGGCGGCAGATTGTGTGTTCGTCGCGGCAGGGCTGGTGAAGCTGCTTCCCGCGATGGAGCTGCCGCGCTTCATGCTGATCTGGATAGCGCTGATTGCGGCGATCAAGGGTATCAATGTGCTTTCCGGCTTTGTCATACAGAAGCGGTCTGTGGCGCTGCACACGGTCTTGAATAAGGTGACGGGCGCGTTGCTTTTTGCGCTTCCGCTCACCGTCCCTTTGGTGAGCCCGAGGGTGAGCGGATGCGTGGTTTGTCTGGCTGCGACGCTTGCGGCGATACAGGAAGGGCATTTCATTCGGCTGAAGAAATGCCAATGATGAGGAAACGGAAGCTTCCCTGAGATCAAGCATTTATGGCGGACAGCCTTAGGCTGTCCGCCGATTTTTGCGTATGCGCGAATCCTATGCAGGCATACTATCCCGTGGAGGGATGCGATCTATGAACAAGCGGATTCTTGCGCTTTTGGCGCTGTGCTGCGCGCTGCTGCTCGGAGGCTGTGCGGCCAAAACCGGCGGCAAGGTGGGCGAGCCTGCGCTGCCCCAGCCGGAAAACACGCCCGTGGGCACGGGGGCGACCAGCTCGCCGGGGCGCGCGGCGGCGGACCTCGTGCCGCAGCGGCTTGCGCGCACGGAGGAGGGCGTGCCTGTGCTCGCCGTCTACGATGTGGATAAGGAGACGGTGGAGAAGCTCTCCGTCGAGGACTACCTGCCCGCCGTGCTCGCGGGGGAGATGGCGGGCGACTGGCCGCTGGAGGCGCTCAAGGCGCAGGCGATTCTCGCGCGGACGTTTGTGATGCAATTCGTCTCGCAGAAGGAGTCGATGTACCCCGGCGCGGACATCTCCACGGACATCAAGGAGGCGCAGGCCTACGATCCCTCGGGTGTCAACGACCGCATCCGCGACGCGGTGAAGCAGACGCGCGGGCTGGTGCTCAACGCCGGGGGAGAGCTGCCCTACGCATGGTTCCACGCCCATTCCGGCGGGCTGACGGCGCGCGCGAAGGAGGGGCTTGACTATGAAAAGGCCGAGCCCGGCTATACCCAGTGCGTCAAGGGCATGGAAAACGACGAGGCGCCGCCCGAGGCGGCGAGCTGGTCGGCGACCTTCACGAGCGCGGAGGTGCTCGCCGCAGCCAAAGAGGCGGGCGCCGGAGACATCGCGGAGCTGACGGGCATCTCCGTGGGGCAGAGAGGTGAGTCCGGCCGGGCGACGACGCTGCTCATCTCCGGTAAGGAGGTTTCCGCGTCGGCGTTTCGCATTGCGATTGGCTCGACGAAGATGCGCTCCTGTCTGCTGGAGAGCCTGAAAACCGAGGACGGGCAGGTCGTCATGCGCGGCAAGGGCTACGGCCATGGCGTGGGCATGAGCCAGTGGGGCGCTTACGCGATGGCGAAGGAGGGCAAGACGGCGGAGGAAATCGTCACCCATTATTTTACCGGGGTGACGATCGATCAGGCGTGGCAGTAAGGATTTCAGCCCGCACCCGGGATTGCTCCCCGGATGCGGGCTGCTTGTATGAAGGATGAGTTTATTTCCGCTTCTTGCCCAGATACGCCTCGCGCACGGAGCTGTTGCGCAGCAGCTCCTCGCCCGTGCCCGTCAGCGAGATGGTGCCGGTCTCCAGCACATAGCCGTAGTCGGCAATGCGCAGGGCGGCGTTGGCGTTCTGCTCGATGAGCAGGACGGTGATGCCATCCTCATTGACGCGGCGGATGATGGAGAAGATGTCGCGCACGATCAGCGGCGCGAGGCCCAGCGAGGGCTCGTCCATCATCAGCACCTTCGGGCGGCTCATCAGCGCGCGGCCGACGGCCAGCATCTGCTGCTCGCCGCCGGAGAGTGTGCCCGCAGGCTGCCACGAGCGCTCCCTGAGCCGGGGGAAGAGGGAGTACACATAGTCGAGATCCTTCGCGATCCCAGCATTGTCGCGGCGCAGGAACGCGCCGATTTTGAGGTTTTCGGCGACGGTCATGTCCGGGAAGACGCGCCGCCCTTCGGGAACGTGGATGATGCCCCGGCGGACGATTTCCTTGGCCGGGAGGCTCGTCAGCTCCTCGCCGCCGTAGGTGATGGAGCCGCTCTGCGCCTTCTCAAGGCCGGAGATGGCGCGCAGCGTCGTCGACTTGCCCGCGCCGTTCGCGCCGATAAGCGTGACGATCTGCCCCTCCTCGACGCTCAGGCTGATGCCCTTGAGCGCGCGGATGCCGCCGTAGCTGACGCACAGGTCACGGATTTCAAGCTTCATCGTCGTCACCTCCCAGGTAGGCGTGAATGACGTCCTCATTCTGCTGGATCTCGGCAGGCGTGCCCTCGGCAATCAGGCTGCCGTAGTTGAGCACATAGATGCGGTCGGAGATGTCCATCACCACGTCCATGTGGTGCTCGATGAGCAGCACCGTCAGGTGGAACTGGTCGCGGATGCCGCGAATCAGCTCCGTCAGCTCGGCGGATTCGGCGGGGTTCATGCCGGCGGCCGGCTCGTCGAGCAGCAGCAGCACGGGCTGCGTAGCCAGCGCGCGGGCGATTTCCAGCTTGCGCTGCATGCCGTAGGGCAGGGAGCTGGCGATCTCGCCGCGCACCTCCCACAGGCCCATGTAGGTCAGCAGCTCCTCGGCGCGCTTCACCATCTGCTCGCTTTCGCGGCGGTAGCGCGGCGTGCGCAGCACGGCGGCGGGCCAGGAGGCGGTCAGCCGCAGGTGCTGGGCGATGAGCACGTTGTCAAGCACCGTCAGCGCCTTGAACAGGCGGATGTTCTGGAACGTGCGCGCGATGCCCGCATGCGCGATGCGGTCGGGACGCAGGCCCGTAATCGAGCAGCTGTTCAGCGTCACCGAGCCGCTGGTGGGCGTATAGACGCCGGTAATCATGTTGAAGGCCGTCGTCTTGCCCGCGCCGTTGGGGCCGATGAGCGCGACGATCTCCTGATGGTCGATGTGCATGGACAGGTCGTTGACCGCGACGAGGCCGCCAAAGCGCATCGTCGCGTGGTTGACCTCCAGTACGCGCTTATTCATGCGCCTTCACCTCCCCGCTCTTGCTGCCGTGACCGGCCAGCGCGGACAGCCGCCTGCCGATGGCGCTCCAGGTGATCTCGCGGTGGCCGAACAGGCCGTTGCGGAAGAACAGGATGACGATGAGCAGCAGGATGGAGAAGACCACCATGCGCATACCGGAGACGCCGTTCTCCGGCCAGAAGGGAAGGAAGGGCAGCGGGCCGTCGAGCACGCGCAGCCACTCCTGACCGATGGTGACGAGGAACGCCGCGACGACCGAGCCGCTGATGGAGCCCATGCCGCCCATGACGACGATCATCAGGATGTCGTAGGTGCGGGAGATTTGGAAGACGTCCGGGCCGATGGTGCCGATGTAGCTGGCGTACAGGCCGCCGCCCACGCCGGCGAGGAAGGCGCTGAGCATGAAGGCGAGCATCTTGTGCCCGAGCAGCGAGATACCCATCGATTCAGCGGCGATCTCATCCTCGCGGATGGCCTTGAGTGCGCGCCCGAAGCTGGAGGAGATCAGCAGCGCGATGAAGATGAGCACCGCCAGCGCGATGCCGTAGCACCACCAGATATTCGCCGTCTTGGGGATGGACTTGAGGCCCTGCGCGCCGTTCGTCAGCGACTGCGCGTTGGTGATGACGATGCGGATGATCTCCGAGAAGCCGAGCGTCGCGATAGCCAGATAGTCGCCGCGCAGGCGCAGGCAGGGCAGGCCGATGAGGAACGCCAGCCCCGCGGCCAGCAGGCCGCCGATGAGCAGCGCTACGCCAAAGGGGAGCGTTAGCGTGTTGAAGGGGGCGATGAGCGGCTCAAGCATGAAGAGCGTCTCCTTCTTGGCGACGGGGATGGTCAGCAGCGCGACCGTATACGCGCCGATGGCCATGAAGCCCGCGTGGCCGAGCGAGAAAATGCCCGTGAAGCCCTGCACGAGATTCATCGACAGCGCCAGCACGATGTTGATTGCGCAAAGCCGCGTGATGCGCACGATGTAGTTGGAGGCGTTGCCGTCGATGTAGCAAAGCACGCCGACCAGCACCGCCAGCAGCAG
>JALFHA010000184.1 GCA_022776785.1 Clostridiales bacterium
GTTGTCCAGCTGGAAGCGGAACTTGAAGCCGAGGCCGCTGCGCGGATAGAGCGTCAGCACCCAGCCGTCCTCCATGATAGCGCGCACGCCGGTGGGAATCTTGATGCTGCCGCCGGCGGGCAGCTCAAAGCCGACCGGGGCAAAGAAGTCGTAGCCTGCGGAGCCGCTGGTCGCGCGGCGGGGCAGCTGAATGTGCTCATAGGCCAATACGGCCTGCTCGATGGTCTGCTGCGGGAAGGTGGAGATCCAGTCCTCGACGAAGCGGCGGGGCGTGACCTTTTCAAAGCGTGCGATGCGTACCATGCTGCGGCTCCTTTCTCAGTCCCAAAGGACGATGCGCCCGGAAGCGAGCGTCCTTTTCACGTCGATGACGCGCTGATTGCGGCTTCCCTTCCAGTGGAGCTGCACATCGCGCAGCGCTTCGATGTACGGGCCGTCCACGATGACGTCGATCATCGGGATGAAGGGCAGACGGCGAATCTCCTCAAACAGACTGCCGGTATACAGCCAGATGGTCTTGTTCGGAAAGCGCTCCCGAATCTCTGAAATCAGCAGACCGACCGTCTCCCTGTTTTTGCAGTAGAGCGGATCGCCGCCGGAAAACGTGATGCCGTTGATGTAGTCGCGCGATAGATACCCGAACAGCTCCGCCTTTGCGCCTTCGTCGAAGGGAATGCCGCTGTCGGCAGGCCATGTCTGCTGGTTCTGGCAGCCCTGACAGTGATGATCGCACCCGGCAACCCAGAGCACCGTGCGCAGACCGTCGCCGTTGAGCATGTCGTCTACGGTGATATTGTGATAATTCATGAAAGTGCTTCTTCCTGCGTGAGCGGCGCTCACATGCTTTTTCTTTCGGCGATTTCCGCCATCTTTGCGTCGTTGAGGCGGCTTTCGCCGTGGACGCGGGAATAGGAGAGATAGCCGTTCATCCGGTCAATCTTCGTCAGGTTGCGGCTGCCGCACTTGGGGCACACGTCCATCTCCAGCTCCTGATGACCGCAGTCGTCGCAGTAGGCGAGCGAGAGGTTGACGCCCTCGTACAGGCCCATGCGCATGGCGCGGCGAATCAGCGTGCGGATGGCTTCCTTGTTGTAGCTGATCGGATAGCGGACATACTGGATCTTTCCGCCGTTGGAGAGATCCCAGAAGCGCTTCTCGCTGTCCTGCTTCTGAATCGGGGTGATGTCCTCAGTGACGTGGCAATGGAACGAGTTGGAGACATACGGCCTGTCGGAGACGTTCTCGACGATGCCGTAGAGGCGGCGGAACTGCTCAATTTGCAGGCCGCAGAGGCTCTCGGCAGGCGTGCCGTAGATGGCGTAGAGGTTCCCGTCCTCGCGCTTGAACTGCGCGACCTTGTCGTTGATGTGGCGCATGACCTCAAGGGCAAACTCGCCGTCCTCGTAGATGCTCTTGCCGTTGTAGAGCTGCTGAAGCTCGTTGAGCGCCGTGTAGCCGAAGGAGGCCGTCGCGGACTTGAGCAGCGGCTTGATCTTGTCGTAAAGATTGAGATGGCCGCCGTAGAAGCCGCCCTCGCAGTAGGCCAGCGGATTGGTACTCGCGCGCATCTCGCCTAGATAGGCGTAGGTGCGGATGTGCAGGCGGCGAATCAACTCGAGATAGTAGTCGAGCACCTCGTAGAAGTCGCGGCTTTCCTTGCGTGCCTTGGCGAGAATCAGCGGCAGATGCAGCGAAACTGCGCCGATGTTGAAGCGCCCAACGAAAACCGGCGTGTCGTTCTCATCCGCGGGCTCCATGCCGCCGCGCTCATACCACGGAGAGAGGAAGGCGCGGCAGCCCATCGGGCTGATGACCTTGCCGTATTTCTTGTACATGGAGGCGACGTAGCCCTCGCCTGTCAGGCTCAGCCAGTCGGGGTACATGGTCTTGGAGGAGCAATCGACGCCCGCCTCGAACACGTCCTCAAGCGGCTTGCCCGGGCCGTGCAGGTTCTCGTCATAGAGGAAGACCAGCTTAGGGAAGAGGACGGGCTTCTTGTTGTTCTTTTTGCCCTGACCGCCCGCGTGCACCTTGAGGAAGAGCTTGCTGGCGAGCTTGGCCATGCGCGTTTGCCCGAGGCCAAGCGTCATGGTGATGAAGGGGTAGTCTCCTCGGCTGGATGCCACGGTATTGAACTTGTATTCCCAGCCCTGGAAGCCCTGCTCAAAGTCGTTGATGATGTCCTTCATGGCCTCCTCGTTGGCGCGCTCCTGAGAGAGACCGAGGCTGAGATAGCGGTTGAGGAAGAGCACATAGCTGCGCTCGGCATAGGGGTCGAGCAGCTCGTCCACACAGGATACGGTAAAGCCGCCGTACTGCTGGCTGGCCGCGGAAAGCACGATGTCGCCGATGACGTCGAAGGCCACGTTGAGCGTCTTGGGCTCGTTGTACCAGAGGTTGCCCATCTCAAAGCCGCCGCGCAGCACGGCGCCCACGTCGAACAGGCAGCAGTTCATCGTGTCGCGCCGGGCGGACATGTCGTGAATGTAGATGTAGCCGTCGCGCTGCGCCTGAAGCTCCTCGACATTGAGGAAGAACTTCTGATAGAGCTGCTTGTTGAGCTGATTGAAAATCAGGCTTCGGCGCGTGGAGACGAGCGCGCTGTCGGCGTTGGAGTTTTCCTTGTCGCCGATGTACATGATCGACTGGCTCTTCTTGTATACCGTGTCGAGCATCTGCACGAAGTCCGTCTTGTAGTTGCGGTAGTCGCGATAGGATTTGGCGACGGCCGGGCTGATGGCGTCCAGTGCGCCCTCGACGATGTTGTGCATCTGCGCAATGCGGATGCCGTCCGTGCCCAGCGCCTCGCATTTCTCGGTCACAAAGCGGCAGATGAAGTTGATTTCGTCGTCGGAAAAGGTGTACAGCACGCGCTCAGCGCTCTTGTTGACGGCGGCAATGACCTTGTTGACGTTGAAGGGCTCGCGGGTACCGTCCTTTTTGATGATAAACATGATTCGTCTCCTTTTGTCTGTCGATTGGGTGGTTTCTATACATATAAACCGGAAGGAGACACAATATCTTGTGTCTGACCGAAGAAATGGCACAATATTTAGTCTGACATGTTCGGACATCATCTTATCATGAAAGCGGCCGGGCCGTCAAGGGAAACGAAAACAACAGAAGAAAATAAATAGGGCGCCGCCTTGCGTCACCAGCAAAAGGCGAACAAAGCTGATAGAGAAGCAAAAAACGGACGACCGATAAAACAGACCATCAGTCTGTAACACAAAACAGACTGACCTTCTCCGAGGATTCGCGGGAAAAACGGGCGTGGAGATTGACAAAAAAGCGAATCAGTGTATAATAAAAGCGAATGTTCACCCTATCCGCCGCAGAAAGGCGCCCCACAGTGCGCCGCAGCATCAAACGAAAGAAGGAAAACACTATGGCTACGCATTATCACATGACCATCGCGGGCTGTGAGCGCGACCTGCCCATCTGCCCGCTGAGTGACAAGCTCTCCATCGGCGCGTTCGTCATCTTCGGCGACTGCGAGCTGACGCAGGCCTGCGCCGCTGAGCTGCTGAAGAAGGCGCCCGCGTTTGACTACATCATCACCGCAGAGAGCAAGGGCATTCCGCTCGCCTATGAGATGGCCCGCCAGTGCGGCGCCCCGAAGTGGCTGCTCGCGCGCAAGGGTGCCAAGCTCTACATGCGCGACGTGTTCAGCGTCGAGGTGCGCTCCATCACCACCGACCATGTGCAGAAGCTCTATCTCGACGGCGAGGACGCGGCGCTCATGCGCGGCAAGCGCATCCTGGTCGTGGACGACGTGATCTCCACCGGCGAGTCCCTTGCCGCGCTGGAGAAGCTGGTCACGGAGGCCGGCGGCGAAATCTGCGGCCGCATGGCGATCCTCGCCGAGGGCGACGCGCAGCAGCGCGAGGACATCATCTATCTTGAGAAGCTGCCTCTCTTTACGCCCGACGGCACGCCCCTTGACTGAGAAAGCTGCATAGCAGGCTCTGCCCCAAGCGGGCAGGGCTTTTTCTTATCTGCGGAAACATCGCTGCAATCGGCCTTTGCGGCAAAGCACTGCAGAGC
>JALFHA010000200.1 GCA_022776785.1 Clostridiales bacterium
TACTGTCTTGCACTTAAAAGCTCGAATATAAGCGCGAAGCGAAGAAGGGAGTTTGAGGGATGAAATCCCTCAAGCAGGTTTGGAATCGCAGCCTGCCGCCCGCTGTGCGGGAAACAGGCAGGCGGAGATTGGAAACCACAAAGAGCGCTTTGGCGCGACTATGCGGGTTTCCCGGGTCGGCAGCCCAATGTTCCCTTATTGTTCAAAAGAAAAAGCAGTTTCAGAGCAGGATGCGAAGCATCCTACGATTGAAACGAGGCTGATTCTGCAAAGCTAGATTTTAGCCGCAAAATAGTATGATTGATCTGGCTGAAGCCGTTGACATGCAGACGGACGACGCAAAAAAGACACGGAGCAGCCTGACTGCCTCGTGTCCTTTTTGCGTCATGCAACTTATTTTGCGGCCTTGACCGCCAGCTCCTCAAAGCGGCGCACCTCACAAAGCACGCTCTCCACGGCGCTGCGCCAGAAATCCGGGGTCGTCACGTCGATGCCGACGCTGGCGGTCACGTTCTCAATGGTGTCACAGCCAAAGCGCGAGAGCAGGTCGCAGTAGACCGGCACAAACGCCTCGCCCTCCTGCTGGTAGCGCGCATACAGCCCGCGCGCAAAGAGCGAGCCGAAGGCATAGGGGAAGTTGTAGAAGTGCGCGCCGGTGGAGTAGTAGTGGCTCTTGCAGGCCCACATGTACGGGTGACGCGCCTCGGGATCGAGGCCGTCGCCGTAGGACTGCTCCTGCGCCCAGAGCATCGTCTCCTTGAGCTCGCGCACGCTCATGGCGTGGTCGGCCTGCGCATCGACGACCTTCTGCTCGAAGAGGAAGCGGGAGTAGATGTCCACCATCGTCTGCGTGTTCTCCATCAGGCTCGCGTCAAGGAGCATCAGCTCCTCCTCGGACGTGGCGGTTTTGCGCATGGCGGCGGAGAGCAGCGTCTCGTTGAAGGTGGAGGCCGTCTCGGCCAGCGGCATCGGCGCGCCGGTCATAAGCATCGGCATGCGGGTCATCATCCGGTTGTTGAAGGCGTGGCCCAGCTCGTGCGCCAGCGTGCTCACGTCGGACAAACTGCCGGTGAAGTTGGTCAGCACACGGCTGAGATTCTTGTCATAGCAGCCCGCGCAGAACGCGCCGCCGCTCTTGCCGGGGCGCGGATAGAGGTCAATCCAGCCCTCGTCGAAGGCAGTACGCATCATCTCGCCCATCTCCGGGCAGAACTCGCCAAAGAGGCGGAGCAGCAGCTCGCGCGCCTCCTCAATGGTGTAGGTGCGGCTGCTCGAGCCGACGGGCGCAAACAGGTCGCAGAACGGCAGGCCGTTTTCGTGGCCGAGCAGGCGCGCCTTCGCCTTGAAGTAGCAGCGCAGCGTCGGCAGCGCCTCGCGGATGGCCGTCCACATGGCGTCAAGCGTCTGCGCGCTCATGTTCGACTGGTCGAGCGTCATCGCCAGCACGCTGTCGTAGCCCTTAAGCGAGGCCATCGTGCGCGCCTCGGCCTTGATGGAGTTGAGGCAATAGCTCATCGGCAGCTCGATCTTCGCGTAGGAGGCCAGCTCCGCGTCATAGGCATCGCGGCGGACGGAGGCATCCGCATCATAGGCGAGGGCACGCACGGCAGAAAGAGGAAGCTGCTCGCCGCGGTAATTAACCAGCAGCGTCGCGTCCAGCTTGTCGCGCAGCTGCGAGAACGCCTCGCCGCCGGAGAGCTGCATCTGCAGCACCGGCCCCTCGAGCGTCTCCGGGAGCATGTGCGCAGCCTGCCTGGCGCTATTCTTCAGGAAGAAGCTGTTCGCCCTGAGCACGGGGTCGGACTCGATGAGGGCGTCGAGATTGTCAACCGTGGCGAGATAGCGCGAAAGCGCGCTGAATACCTGCGTGGCCTGCACCTCAGCCTGCATCAGCGGGGTCATGGCGGCGTTGGCCGCCTCGCAGCCCGCATCGCAGGAGAGGGTGAGTTGCGTCATCAGCCCCAGATGCTCGCTGACGGCGCCAAGCTGCTCGAGCTGCGCGAGAATGCCGCGGATTTTGGCGGCGGCGTCGTCGCTTTCGGCGCGGACAGCCTCCGAAATCGCATGGATGCGCTCCGGCAGCGAGGCGAGGTCGGCGGCAAAGGCAGGGTCGTCAAAGCCCTTGTAAAAGACGGAAAGATCCCAGTTTTCCTTCATGATGTTCCCTCCATTGGGTCGGTTATGCGGCGTCGTCACAAAACTGGCGCGCCGGATAGGATTGCATCACAGGAGCTTTTCATGCGCGCGGAACGCACAGTAATCTCCATAAAAGCTGCTCCGTTGCGCGCTTTTCCCGTGTCGGGAGAGCGCTCAACGCCCATTATACACGCTGACAGAGGGCCCCGCAAGGGAGATTCCGGCAAAAAAAGCGAAAAAGGGCAAAATTCCTCTTTCAAAATAGGGGGTATTGCATTATAATTGGGAGCAGAGGGTTTCCCATTCAGAAAACTACATCGATGGAGGAACAAAAAGATGACGTATCGTGATCAATACGAAGCGTGGTTGCGCGACTTTGCCGACGATAAAGCGACCGTTGACGAGCTCCGGGCGCTGGAGGGCAACGAGAAGGAAATCGAGGATCGC
>JALFHA010000217.1 GCA_022776785.1 Clostridiales bacterium
GGAGGAATGACTTATGTTGCTGTCCAATGTTTTTTCTGATATGTTCGATGATATGTTCCCGACGACCAGCGCCCGCTCTGCTGCCGGCAACGGCATGATGAGCTGCGATGTGAAGGAGTTTGGCGACCACTATGAGCTGGACATGGAGCTGGCCGGCTTCCGCAAGGAGGATATCAAGGCGGAGCTTAAGGATGGCTACCTGACCATCAAGGCGGAGCGCCACACTTCGAAGGATGACAGCGACGCGAATGGCCGTGTGGTTCGCAGCGAGCGCTTTATGGGCACCTGCCAGCGCACCTTCTACGTCGGCGACCATGTGAAGCGCGAGGATGTGAGCGCAGCCTATGAGGACGGCGTGCTCAAGCTGAATATCCCCAAGAAGGTGGAGCAGCCGAAGGTGGATGTGACCCATCTGATCGATATCCAGTGATTCCCGGAAAACTCAGAATTTCCCCTGATGCAACGGGCGGCCTGCGGGCCGTCCGTTTTTGCAATAATGGAAAAACGCGCTGCAGTTGACACCGGAGGGGAAAAGCACAGTGCTCGTCTGAAGCTGGGAAGGCGGCTGCCAGCCGCTTTTTGCTTGATCGAGACTTGCCCAAAGCGGAGAACTGTCGTATAATAAATTCGTACGAACATGCTTATGCGGAGGGCTGACAATGGAAAGACTGCATGTGCTCGGAACGGGCTACGCGATGGCGACCCGCTGCTATAATACCTGCTTTGCGCTGGAAAACAACAGCGGAGAGCTGCTACTGGTGGACGCGGGCGGCGGCAACGGCGTTCTGCGGCAGATGGAGGATGCCGCTCTGAGCTTTGCACGCGTGCGCGATTTCTTCATCACCCATGCGCACCCCGATCACCTCGGCGGTGCGATCTGGGTGCTGCGCAAGATTATGACGATGATGCGCGCGGGGAAGTATGAGGGCGAGCTGCACATCTATTGCCATGGGACGGTTCGCAGGGGCCTGACGGCGATGGCGGAGCTGATGCTCCAGCAGAAATTTGTGCGGCTGATCGGGGAACGCGTGCTCTTTCACGATATCGAGGACGGCACGCGGGCGCAGATGTGCGGATTCCCCGTGACGGTGATGGATATCCGCTCCACCAAGCTGCTGCAATTCGGCTTTGAGCTGACGCTTTCCGGCGGCGCGCGGCTGACCTGCCTGGGCGACGAGCCGTGCTGCGGGCCGTGTGCCGAGCGCGTGCGCGGCACGGACTGGCTGCTGTGCGAGGCCTTCTGCCTCAAGGCGCAGGCGGACGTGTTCAAGCCCTACGAGAAGCACCACAGTACCGTGGCCGACGCGGCAGCGCTGGCCAAAGAGCTGGGCGTTGGGCATCTGGTGCTCTGGCACACGGAGGACAGGTGCATCGAGCGGCGCAAGGCGCTCTACACGGCCGAGGCGCGGGAGCATTACGCGGGCGACCTGTATGTGCCCGACGATTTGGAAACGATTGAGCTTGGCTGAGCCGCAGAAAAGCCGTTTTCCGCAAAAACTGAACGGAGAGAAAATCAGATGGAGATCACCCGGATGCTGGCGGAGGAATTCGCCGTCAGCGAGGAAATCATCGGCAATATCGTCGGCCTGATCGACGAGGGCTGTACAATTCCGTTCATCGCGCGCTACCGAAAGGAGCGCACCAACGCGATGGACGACCAGAAGCTGCGCGAGCTGTCCGAACGGCTAACCTACCTGCGCGCACTGGACAAGCGACGCGGGCAGATTGCTTCGGCGCTTGCCGAGCAGGGCAAGCTCGAGGGCGAGACGGAGCAGCGGCTTGAGCGCGCGCAGACGCTTGCGGAACTGGAGGATGTGTACCGTCCGTTCAAGCCCAAGCGCCGCACGCGCGCGATGATCGCCCGGGAGAAGGGTGTGGAGCCGCTTGCACAGGCGATCCTCGCTCAGCGCCGTGGGGATGACCCGCTGGCGCTGGCTGCGGGCTACATTGATGAAGAAAAGGGCGTGCCCGATGCAGAGATGGCCCTCGCGCTGGCGCAGGACATCATCGCCGAGCAGATCAGCGACGATGCGGCCATCCGCGCGGGCCTGCGCGCGCTGGTGCATCGCGTCGGTGTGCTGAGCAGTGTTGCCGCCAAGGAGGGCGACAGCGTTTACGCGCAGTATGCCGACTACAGGGAGCCGGTTTCCCGCGTGGCGGGGCATCGCGTGCTGGCCGTCAACCGTGGTGAACGCGAGGAATGGCTGCGCGTGAGCGTGGAGGTGGACGAGGCGCTGGCACAGCAGACGATCTGCCGCGCCGTCATCCGCCCTGGGAGCGCGTGCTGCGACGCGGTTCGCGCGGCGGCAAAGGATGCGTGGAGCCGGCTCATCGAGCCGTCGCTCGAGCGGGAGATTCGCAATGAGCTGACCGACAAGGCCAATGAGGGTGCGATCCGCGTATTTGGCGACAACCTCGGTCAGCTTCTCATGCAGCCGCCGGTGCGCGGGCGCGTGACGCTGGGCGTGGACCCGGGCTTCCGCACGGGCTGCAAGCTGGCTGTCGTCGACGAGGGCGGCCGCGTGCTTGAAACCGGCGTCGCCTATTTCACCCTGCCTGCGCATGAGGCGCAGAAGCCGCGCGCGAAGGAAAAGCTGCTCTCGATGATCAGGCGTCATGGCGTGACGGCCATCGCCATCGGCAATGGCACCGCCTCGCGCGAGAGCGAGCAGTTCATCGCCTCGCTGCTGCCGGAGGCGCCGGGCGTGCAGTATGTGATCGTCAGCGAGGCGGGCGCGAGCGTGTATTCGGCCTCCCCGCTGGCGGCAAAGGAATTCCCGGAATATGACGTCTCACTGCGCAGTGCGGTATCGATTGCGCGCAGGCTTCAGGACCCGCTGGCCGAGCTGGTGAAGATCGACCCGAAGGCCATCGGCGTGGGACAGTATCAGCACGACCTCAAGCAGGCTGAGCTCGAGCGCGCGCTGGGCGGC
>JALFHA010000231.1 GCA_022776785.1 Clostridiales bacterium
CGGCGAAGGCGTCCATCGCGGGCGCGGCGGGCGGCTGCCAGGCCGAGATCGGCACGGCCAGCGCGATGGCCGCGTCGGCGCTGTGCTATCTGGCCGGGGGCGGCGCCAAGGCCGTCTGCCATGCGGCGGCCATCGCCATCAAGAGTATGCTCGGGCTGGTGTGCGACCCGGTGGCGGGGCTCGTCGAGGTGCCCTGCGTCAAGCGCAATGCCGCCGGCGCGATGATCGCCATGTCCTCGGCGGATATGGCGTTGGCGGGCATCCGCTCCGCCGTGCCGCCGGATGAGGTCATCCTTGCCATGCGCGAGGTCGGCGAGCGGATGGACGTTTCCCTGCGCGAGACGGGGCTTGGCGGCGTCGCTGCCACGCCCTTCGGGCAGGCCATGGCCGAGAAGCTGCAGGGGGAATGATGCGCATGACCCCCATCCTCCGCACCGCCAGGCGCTGGACGCTGGCCGTCCTCGCCCTGCTGCTCGCGCTGCTTGCGCTGTGCGCGCTGACGGTCTTTCTCGTCGATCCCTTCGAGCACTACCGCGAATCGGCCATCCTGCCGCTGTACGATCAGGAGAGCTACAACAACCCCGGCATCGCCCGGAATTACGACTATAACGCCGTCATCCTCGGCACGTCGATGGTGGAGATGAGCCATCCCTCCGTCATCGACGAGGTTTTCGGCGTCTCGAGCGTCAAGCTGCCCATGCGCGGCTCGCACACCGCGCAGATGGGATGGCAGCTCACGCATGTGCTCGACACCCATCCGCTTGACCTCGCCATCCTCGCCGTGGACGCTTACAGCCTCATGGGCCCGCCGGACGACGACGAGGAGATCATCGAATACCTCTGGAACGACGACCCGCTCGACGACGTGAACTACCTGCTCAATGCCGACGTGCTGCTGGTGAAAATCCCCAAAATGCTGCGCAGCATCGGCAAGCCGCTGGACACCAAGCGCGACGACATGTACCAGTGGACGGACGTGGTCTTCAGCGCGCAGAGCGTCTACGACTCGATGCCCGCCTCCGCCCCGCAGCAGGAGATGACGCCCGCGGACTACCGGCTTGAGCGCTCCACCGAGAACATCCGCCGCCATCTGGAGCCCTCCATCGCCGCGCACCCGGAGACGGAGTTCATCATCTACATGCCGCCGTATTCCGTCGCATACTGGTTCCTGATGACCCGCTGCGGCCTTTCCGAGCAGCAGTTCCGCTCCCGCGCGCGCGTGTGCGAGCTGCTGCTTGAGTATCCGAACGTGAGGATATACGACTTCTCCTGCCGGGAGGAGTGGGTGACGAATCTTAACAACTACTTCGACTATTCCCACCACTCGGGAGAGATCAGCGACGCGCTCATGCGCGCCATCGCTGCCGGGGAAAACCGCGTCCTCACCGTGGAGGATATGGAGCGCGGCAGCCAGCGCATCCGCGAGCTGGTGAGCGCGTTCGACGCGCCGTATCCGTGACCGCGGCGCAAATGACGCTTTTGCGTATTGCCTTATTTTTTCCCATGCTATATAATATAGGATACAGCGTGCCCCCGCCGCACAGCGCGGCCGGACGGGCCCACGCTTTCCCGATACCGCGCAACCCAAGAAGGAGGAACATCCCGTGATCATTGATCGCATTGAAGAGCAGGAGCGCTATTATTCGGTTCACAAGGATATGGAGCAGGCCTTCGCCTTCCTGGCTGAGGCGCCGGATCTTGAGCCCGGCCGCTACGAGCTGGAGAACGGCCTGTTCGCCACCGTCTCCGAGGGCGACACCCGTCCGCTTGACACCGTGGACATGGAGGCGCACAGGAAATACATCGATCTGCAGTACTGCATCTCCGGCGGCGAGCGCATGAGCTGGGCGCACATTCAGGAGCTGAACCTCGTGCGCGAGGACCCGGAGCACGACAATTACTTCTACTCCGGCAAGTCGACCTCCATCTCCATCCGCCCGGGCATGTTCTTTGTCATGTTCCCCAGCGATGGGCACAAGGCCGCCTGTCACGAGCAGTATCAGAAGCACTACCGCAAGGTGGTCGTCAAGATCCCCGTCTGACGCGCCGCAGGCAAGCACACGCCGCGCGGAGGCCGTCGGCAAACCGCCGCCTTTGCGCGGCTTTTTTTGAAAGCTGTCAACAAAGCATTGACATAACAACGCGCGCTGCCGCTCATCCTGAGCGCACCGCGGGAGAGGATTTGTCATGAAAACGATCTTCGCTTACGATCCGTGGCGGCTCGTCGAGCGCGAGCTCCACAGGGAGGACATGCGCCTGTCCGAGTCCATGACCTCCATCGGCAACGGTCACATGGGCATGCGCGGCAACTTTGAGGAGCGCTACTCCGGCGACTGCCACCGCGGCACCTATCTGGGCGGCGTCTGGTTCCCGGACAAGACCCGCGTCGGCTGGTGGAAGAACGGCTATCCGCAGTATTTCGGCAAGGTCATCAACGCGATGAACATCATCTCCCTGCGCGTGCGCATCGACAGGGAGGATATCGATCTGGCCAGCGACGAGGTCGTCTCCTTCACCCGCGTGCTGGATATGCGCGAGGGCGTGCTCTCCCGCGAGTTCGTCATCCGCAGGGACGGCGGCGCCGTGCGCGTGAGCTTTGAGCGCTTCGTTTCCATCGCGCGGCCGGAGATCATGGCCCTGCGCTGCCGCGTCACGGCCGATTACGACTGCCGCGTCGCGCTCATCCCCGCCATCGACGCGGACGTGCGCAACGAGGATTCCAACTACGACGAGACGTTCTGGCTCTTCGAGGGCGAGCAGGAGTATGACAGCGGCGTGCTGAGCGTCGCCGTGCGCACGAAGGAGAATCCCTTCGGCACGCCGCGCTTTGCGGTCGTGGGCGCGATGGCCGTCACCCCGAGCGAGAAGCCCCGCAAGAACAGGACCGACGTCAGCGAGGGCTATGTCGCCCGCAAGCTGGTGTTCGAGTGTCAGGCGGGGCAGACCGTCGGGTGCGACAAGTTCGTCTGCGTCGCCACCAGCCGCGACCACAGCGACGAGGCGCTGTCCCTGTGCGCGCACGAGGGAGCGGCCTCCGCGCAGCAGGCGGGTTACGACGCCCTGCGCCGCGAGCAGGAGCGCGCGTGGGCGCGCCGCTGGGAGAAGGCCGACGTCACCATCACCGGCGACGTGGCCGCCCAGCAGGGCATCCGCTTCAACATCTTCCAGCTCTTCTCCACCTACTACGGCGAGGATGCGCGCCTGAACATCGGCCCCAAGGGCTTCACGGGCGAGAAGTACGGCGGCGCGACCTACTGGGATACCGAGGCCTACTGCCTGCCGATGTACACCGCAATCGCCGGGGAGGAGGTTGCCACCAACCTGCTCAAGTACCGCTGGCTCCAGCTTGACGGCGCGTATCACAACGCGCGGCAGCAAGGGCTGCCCGGCGCGCTCTATCCGATGGTGACCTTCACCGGCGTGGAGTGCCACAACGAGTGGGAGATCACCTTCGAGGAGATTCACCGCAACAGCGCCGTGGCCTACGCCATCTATGCCTATACGCAGTACACCGGCGACCGCAGCTATCTCGATGAGTACGGCATCGACGTGCTGCTGGGCATCGCCCGGTTCTGGGCGGGGCGCGTCCACTACTGCAAGGGCAAGGACTGCTACATGATTCACGGCGTCACCGGCCCGAACGAGTACGAGAACAACGTCAACAACAACTGGTACACCAACCGCATGGCCGCGTGGGTGCTTGCCTACACCGCCGAGCA
>JALFHA010000260.1 GCA_022776785.1 Clostridiales bacterium
GCGGCGACGATCAGCTGGCTGCATGGCTGGGCCTGTACTCCGCCGGCACCGCGCCGACCGTCTCCATGCTGGACGTCGGCCAGATTCTCAACTACAGCGACTACATGTACAACTTCAACACCGGCGACACCGAGTGGATGAGCCAGGTGCTCACCGGCTGGGGCTATGTGCAGAAGGAAGGCTCCGACGCCATCTACGGCATCCCCAGCAGCATCCAGGGCTTCTCCCTGATGTACAACAAGCGCCTCGTGGCCGAGGTCATGGGTGAGGACTTCGACGTGACTACCGTCAACACCGTCGATAAGCTTGTCGCCTTCTTCGACAAGTTCGAGGAGGCCGGCATCCCGGCGACCGTCGTCTTCAGCGCGGACTGGGCGCTCGGCGCGCACTATCTGGGCTGCCAGCTCTTCTCCGAGTGGCTGGGCGACAAGGACACGCAGCGCGCCATTCTCCAGGGCATGTACACCGGAGAGACGAAGCTGATGGAGCTCGAGCACTTCAACAACCTGATGGACGTGTTCGACATCCTCAAGAAGTACAACATCAACAAGGCTGACCCGCTGGCCGACACGCAGGAGGCCGACCTTGAAATGCTGGCTACCGGCAAGACCGCGACCATGTTCCAGGGCGACTGGAACTGGCTCCAGATTCAGACCTTCGCCGTGCGCGACGATCTGGGCTTCATGCCGCTGCCGCTGACCAACGATGAAAACGATCCCCGCAACGGCATGATTCTGGGCTCCTCCCCGAAGGGCTACTGCGTGGACACCTACCAGAACACCCCCGAGCAGCAGGCTGCCGGCGTTGAGCTGGCCAAGTGGCTGGCGCTGAGCGACGAGGGCAAGGACTTCATGGTCAACATGATCGGCTCCACGCTGCCCTTCACCGACGTCAAGGCCGTCAACGAGAACCCGCTGGCCGTCTCCACGCAGGATTACCTGAACGCCGGCAAGGTTCTGGACATCAGCACCTACATCTGCGAGGCTCCGACGGACTTCTGGCTGGTGTGCGGCCCGTATATGCAGGCCTACCTCGCCGACCGGATGGACAGAGAGACGCTGGCTGCCGAGATTGAGGCGTACTTCCAGGATCTCTAATCATTCACAGCATGGCAACTGGGACGGGCAGGGCTTATGGGACGATAGGCGCTGCCCGTCCTTTCTTTCCCGAAAGGAGGACGAACTCGTATGCTGAGCGCACAGAAGAAAGACACATGGAAGCTCATCCTGCTCTTCTTCATGCCGGCTGTGCTCATCTGGGTGACGACGATGGTGATTCCGTTCATCTACGGCATCTGGATTTCCTTCGTCAAGTGGGACGGCATCGGCAGCAACTACACCTATGTCGGTCTTGCCAACTACGCCAAGATCTTTAAAAGCGCGAAATTCTTCCAGTCCCTCAGCCGCACTGCGGTCTACACCGTGGGCACGGTGGTGCTGAGCAACATCCTCGGCCTTGCGCTGGGCCTGCTACTGACCAGCGCGCTCAAGGCGCGCAACTTCTTCCGCACCGCGATCTTCGTGCCCAACGTCATCGGCGGCGTGGCGATGGGCTATATCTGGAAATACATCTTCCACTACGGCTTCACGGCTGTGGGCAAGGCGATGGGCATCGAATGGCTCTCCAAGTCCATGCTCTCCGACCCCACCACGGCCATGATCGCCCTGATTATCGTCTCCTCGTGGCAGCTGAGCGCATACCTGATGATTATCTACGTCGCAGGCTTCACCAACGTGCCCGGCGAGCTGATTGAGGCGGCACGCGTCGATGGCGCCAGCTCGTGGAAGACCTTCTGGAACGTGCGCCTGCCGATGATTCGCTCCTCCATCACCATCTGTCTGTTCCTGGCCATCGTCCGCTCGTTCATGGTCTTCGAGGTCAACATGTCGCTGACCGATGGCGGCCCGTTCAACAGCACCGAGATGATCGCCTACCGCATCTACAATACCGCGTTTGTCAGCCTCAAGTTCGGCGACGCGCAGGCGCAGGCCGTCGTGCTGTTTGTCATCGTGGCGCTGATTTCCGTGCTCCAGGCCTATCTTACCTCTCGAAAGGAGGTTGAGCTGTGATGAAGGCAAAGCGTATGCAAATCATCCTGCTGGTTCTTGCGCTCTTCGCCACGGTCTTCTATCTGTTTCCCTTCCTGCTGATGCTGCTCAACTCCCTGAAGACCACGGGTGAATTCACCAGCAATCCCTTCGCGCTGCCCACCGCGCTGCAGTTCGGCAACTATCCCAAGGCCATTGAGCAGATGCACTTCTTCACCTCGCTGAAGAACTCGCTTGTCATCACGATCTGCGTCTGCGCGCTGACCTCGCTCTTTGGCCCGATGGCCGCCTATGCGGTCAGCCGCGTGAAGCACCCGTTCGTTTCCGTCCTCTATTACCTGATGATTGCCTCCATGTGCGCGCCCTTTCAGGCGTACATGATTCCGCTGGTTAAGCTCTACGCCTCCACGCTGGGTCTGAACAACAGCCCGATTCCGGTCATCTACATCGGTGTGGGCCTGAACATCTGCTTCTCGATCTTCCTGGTGCGCGGCTTCCTGAACTCCATTCCGCGCGAGATCGACGAGGCGGCGCTCATTGACGGCTGCGGCTGTATGCGCCTGTATTTCAGCATCATCCTGCCCATGCTCACGCCGATTCTCATCACGCTGCTCGTGTTCGTGGCGATGGGCGTGTGGAATGACTACCTGCTCTCCAGCCTGTTCCTCAACACACAGGAGAAGCGCACGCTGCCGATGATGATCCGCGTGTTCTGCGCACAGTACTCCAACGACTATTCCCCGATGATGGCGGGCCTGATGATGTCCATTCTGCCGATGCTGGCGTTCTACCTCGTCGAGCAGAAGCACATCCTCGAGGGCGTCGTTCAGGGGGCCGTCAAGGGCTGACCCGGGCGGCAGCTATCGCTGATTAAGGAGGATTTCATGGCAAACCTTCATCTCAATTTCAGGTCGGACAGCATTTCGCGCAGCGTGTATCCCGTGGTCTTCCTGCCGGACTACAACGGCTGGAATGACTGCAGGCCGCCGTACCGCACGCTGTATTTCCTGCCCGGCTATTCCGGCGGCGGTCTGGAAACCGCCACCTTCACCAATTTTGCGCTCTATTCCGCACTTTACGGCATCGCCATCGTGCTGGTGGACGGCGAAAACTCCTTCTATCTGGACGATGAGCAACGCGGGGCCATGTTCAGCCAGTACGCCGGGCAGGAGATTGTGGAGGCGACGCGCGCGCTGCTTCCGCTCTCTCACAGGCGGGAGGATACCTACATCGGCGGCATCTCGATGGGCGGCTACGGCGCGCTTGTCAACGGCCTGCGCTATGCGGACACCTTCAGCAAAATTGCGATGCTCTCCCCGGCGCTGGAGATGCACAGGCGTCAGCGCGAAAACCCGGCGCTCTGCCCGATTCGTCTGGGCGAGCTGGAGGGGGCCATCGGCACGGAGGAGTCGCTCGCGGGCACCTACAAGGACCATCTGTTTGCCAGCCGTCAGGCGATTGAAAGGGGCAATCTGCCCGAGATCTTCCTGGGCTGCGGCAGGCAGGATGAGCTTGTGCTCCCGGCCAGCAGGCGCTACAGGGACGCGATGGAGGCGCTCGGTCATCCCATCGCCTATTACGAGGCGGAGGGGCAGCACGATCACACGTTCTGGAAGCAGGCGCTCACGCCGCTGTGCGAGTTCCTGAATCAAAGGGGAGGGGAATAAGGCATGTATATCCGCACGACCTTCAAATCCAAGATGCTCATGCGCGCCGTGGAGGCGCATGTTCTCCTGCCCTTCCACGACGGCTATCCGGATACGCCCGCGCCCTTTCCGACGCTGTACTTCCTTCCGGGCTATTCCGGCAATGCGGAGGAAATCGTCACCTGTCTGCCCATGCGCCAGATGAGCGCGAGGCATGGCATCGCCGTTGTGATTCCCGACGGCGAAAACTCCTTCTATTCGGATCATCCCGAGCGCGCGACGCTGCACGGCAGCTTCGTGGAAAAGGAGCTGGTGGAGATCACCCGCGCGCTGTTCCCGCAGCTCTCCCACAGGCGGGAGGATACCTACATCGGCGGCATCTCGATGGGCGGCTATGGCGCGGCGGTGCATGGCCTGCACGCGCACGAAACGTTCTCCAAAATCGTGATGATGTCCCCGGCCATCGAGGCGGACAAGCTCTTCAACCCTGAGGATGACGGCAAGGAGGGGGCTGTGCCCAGCATCCTCTTTGACAGCGTGCTCGGCGGCGAGCAGGCGTACCGGAATTCCTGCATGAACCCGCGCAAGGCCGTGGCTGACCTGAAGGCGGAGGGCGCGGAGATTCCGGACATGTACATGTGCTGCGGCCTGCAGGATACGCTGGTGTACGATGCCTGCAGGAGCTTCCGCACCTACCTTGAGGAGCAGAACGTGCCGATGGCCTATGTGGAAGGCGACGGCCTGCACATGCTGCCCTACTGGGATGAACAGCTCGAGGGGTGCTTCGCTTTCCTCAGGAGGGGCTGAATTCCCCGGGCAAGACCGTTTCTGGAAGGATGAATCGATATGGATATACTGGAGCTTCTGAACCGGCCGTGGCAGCCGCCCGAGCTTCCCGCGGACATTCCGCACGGCGATATGCCGGGCGACAAGGTTGTCATCGGCGGGGAGCACATCGCCAAGGCCAACACGCTCTTTCCGCCGTTTCTCAGGCAGCTGGGGCCCGTGCTGTCCGCCAGCCCTGCCTGCCGCGCGGTGGTCGCCGTCTGCGGCGGCTCCGGCGTGGGCAAGAGCGAAACGGCTTCGCTGCTGAGCTACTATCTGCGCGAGATGGGCGTCGGCAGCTATACGCTCTCCGGCGACAACTACCCGCACCGCATCCCCCGGGACAACGACGCGGAGCGCGTGCGCGTGTACAGGACGGGCGGACTGCGCGGCCTCGTCGCTGCGGGTCTGTGTACGCCGGAGGTCTGCGCGGCGCTGCGCGGCCTCTGGCTACGCGACACGGACGCCGAGCCCGCACAGGCGGATGCTGCGCCGTGGCTGTCCGTCTACCAGCGCGCCGGCCGCCGGGCGCTGAGCGGCTATCTCGGCACGCCGGGCGAAATCGACTTTGACGAGGTCAGCGGCATCATCGCGCGCTTCAAGCAGGGGGCGCCGAGCCTGATGCTCAAGCGCATGGGCCGCGAGACGGCTGAGCTTTGGTATGATGAGGTGGATGTGCGCGACACGCAGGTGCTCATCATCGAGTGGACGCACGGCAACAGCGACTTCATCGAGGGCGTGGACATTCCCATCCTGCTCAACAGCACCCCGCAGGAGACGCTGGCGCACAGGCGTGAGCGCAGCCGCGACGGCAAGCCGGACAGCGCGTTCATCACGATGGTGCTGGAGCTGGAGCAGCGCAAGCTGGAGAGCCAGGCGCACAAGGCCAGGCTCATCCTCTCTAAGAGCGGCGAGCTGCTGACCTATGACGAATACCGCCATCTGATGGCCGGGGCGTAAGGAGGGCTGCAAGGTGAACAACGGCGCGATGCTCAACGCTTACCCGGACAGCCTCGGCGGCACGCTGGCACAGGCTGCCGCGCTGCTTGACAGGCCCGAGCTGGCCGATGCGTTCCGCTCCTTCTACATCCTGCCGAGCCTGTTTCACACCGACCTTGACCGCGGCTTCTCCGTCATCAGCTACGAGCTCGACCGCAGGCTGGCCTCACGGGAGGACATTGAGGCGCTCAAGGCGCAGGGGCTTGATTTGAAGCTCGACTTCATCCTCAACCACCTCTCCGTGCTTTCGCCGCAGTTTCAGGATATCGTGCGCAACGGCGAAGCATCGGCTTACCGCGATTTCTTCATCGATTGGAACAGGTTCTGGCAGGGCAGGGGCGAGATGACCCCCGAGGGCTACATCCAGCCGGATGCGGCGCTCATCAAGGACATGTTCTTCCGCAAGCCTGGCCTGCCGATTCTGATGGTTCGCTTTCCGGACGGGCGCGAGGTGCCCTACTGGAACACCTTCTATCAGGAGGTGCGCTACGACGCGCCGGACGCGCAGGATCTGATGCGCGGCATGGACGTGCAGTACGGCGAGGCCGTGGAGCTGGCGGCCCTCGTCGCGCAGGGGCTGTCCGAGGGGAAAAAGCCCGCACACCTGGCGCTGGGGGGCTATGAGCGTCTGCGCGAGCCGCTCATCAGCCTGCTCGAATCCCGCCGCAAGTATCTGGGGCAGATGGATTTGAACCTGAAAAGCGACCTTGTCTGGCAGTATTACGACCAGACGCTCAAAACGCTCAGTGAATACGGCGCGGCGATCGTCCGCCTGGATGCGTTCGCCTATGCGCCCAAGGAGCCGGGGGCGCGCAACTTCCTCAACGAGCCGGACACATGGGAGGTTCTCGAGCGCGTGCGCTGCATGGCGGACAGGTATGGCCTGACGCTCCTGCCCGAAATTCACGCCTCCTATGCCGAGGGCAGCTATGATCAGCTGGCGAGGAAGGGGTACATGACGTATGATTTCTTCCTGCCCGGCCTGCTCATCGACGCCATCGAAAACGGCGATGCGACGACGCTGGCTGCGTGGGCGGGCGAGCTGCGGGACAAGGGCATCCGCACCGTCAACATGCTGGGCTGCCACGACGGCATTCCCATGCTCGACCTCAAGGGGCTGATTCCCGAGGAACGCATTCAGGCGCTGATTGATCTGATCGTCAGCCGCGGCGGGCTCATTAAAAACCTGCATGGCCAGAAGAACATGTATTATCAGGTGAATGCGACCTATTACAGCGCGCTGGGCGGGGACGACCGAAAGCTGCTGCTTGCGCGCGCCCTCCAGCTCTTCATGCCGGGCAAGCCGCAGGTCTGGTATCTTGACCTGTTCGCGGGCAAAAACGATCTGGACGCGGTGCTGCGCGGCGGCGAGGCAGGGCATAAGGAGATCAACCGGACGAACCTCTCCGCCGGGGACATCGAGGCCGCACTGCAAAAGCCCGTCGTACAGCGTCAGCTCGAGCTGCTGCGGATGCGAAACACCTGCCGGGCCTTCGGCTTTGACGCGGAGCTGACCCTCGCGCAGCCTGAGCGGCATCTGCTTTCTCTGACGTGGAAACAGGACGGAGCTTGCGCGACGATGAAGGCGAACCTGAAAACGCTGGCCTTTGACATCGAGGCGCAGCTTCCGCAGGGGGATTTCCGCTTCAGCCAGCCGTAACGCCGGCGGTGCGGCTGACAGGCTCATGCTATCCTTCGATTAAAGCATTTCTTCTGGTTTCCTCGTT
>JALFHA010000289.1 GCA_022776785.1 Clostridiales bacterium
TATCCGCCATGCGCCGCAGCTCGTCAAGTGAGCACTCGCGCGCGGGCACGACGCGCTCGAAGCCTAGCCTGCCCATCAGCGCCGCGCCCTGCGCGTTGTTGACCGCCATCTGCGTGCTGGCGTGCAGCGTCAGCTGAGGAAACCGCTCCCGCGCGATGCGCGCTACGCCGAAGTCCTGCACGAGAATCGCGTCTGCGCCGACGCGGGCAAGCAGCTCGAGCACGTCGCACAGGTCGTCCGTCTCCGCCTGCTTCACCAGCGTGTTGACCGTCACATAGATTTTTCTGCCGCGCTCATGCGCATATTCGACGGACTCACGCAGCCCCTCTGCGTCGAAATTGCCCGCATAGCTGCGCGCGCCAAAGGCGGTGTAGCCCAGATAGACCGCGTCCGCGCCGCAGGAAACCGCAGCGACCAATGCCTCCCGGTTGCCCGCCGGGGAGAGTAGCTCCATAATGCCTCCCAAATCATGGGCGCGATGCGCCCGCCTTCAAAGCAGCCCGGTATTCTTTTTCCGCTTGTGCCTGCAAAGCCGGCTGCTTATGCCCAATCCGACAGACTGCAAAAGGCGGCGCAGGGCCGTCCCTGTCGCCGCCGCAGAATCATGCCTGCCGCTGCTGCCCCTGAGCGGCCAGCTCCTTTTTCAGCCTGATGTTTTCCTCCTGTGCGCGGAAAAGTTCGTCCGCAATCGTCATCGCCGACAGCACGGACACGACGCCCTCCGATGCGCGCGCAGTGATCGCCAGCTCGCGCATCCGCCTGTCCACATAGCGCGCGACGCGCTGCGTTTCCTCCGGGGGCTGATCGGTCAGCAGCGCGTAATCGCGCCCCATCAGGCGGACGACCACCCTGTTTTTCTTCACAGCTCGTCCTCCGCTCAGAACCAGCTCTTGAGCTTCTCGGCGACGTAGGTCGCGCCGAAGGTTTCCACGCGCACGGTCTTCATGCGCTGCTCCTCGTAGGGCTTGTCCATCGCGTCGCGAGGCGCGCTGACAATCGCGTCGGCGGTCTCCATACCCTCCGTCACCTTGCCGAACGCCGCGTACTGCCCATCCAGATACGGCGCGTCGTCCACCATGATGAAGAACTGGGAGCCCGCGGAGTTCGGGCGGCTGCTGCGCGCCATCGAGAGCACGCCGCGCGTATGCTTGAGCGGGTTGGCAAAGCCGTTAGCCGCAAACTCGCCGCGGATCGCGTATCCGGGTCCGCCGGTACCGCGGCCCTGCGGGTCGCCGCCCTGAATCATGAAGCCAGGGATGACGCGGTGGAAGATCACGCCGTCATAGAAGCCCTTGTTGGCCAGCTCCACGAAATTCGCCACGCTGTTGGGCGCGATTTCGGGGTACAGCTCGCCCTTCATCACCTGTCCGTTTTCCATCTCAATCGTGAATACAGGATTCATTGTCCATTACCTCCGTTTTCAATCGTGCAGCCCTGACCCGGGCTGTGCAGTTCATTTTCTCCGGCTTCACAGATACAGCGCTTTGAGCGAGCCCGTGAGCAGGTCGTTGACGTCGCTCTCGATTCTCTGGCTGTCCAGGGGATAGCCCGCGCGTGCAAGCGGCAGGTAAGCGTCCGCCAGCAGCGGCCAAAGCTGCTCCCTTGCGACGAGCCAGCGCCCGAGCATCAGCTCCGGCAGCGCCGCGCCGCTGGCATACGGCAGGAAGCGGCAGCCCAGCTTCTCCAGCGCCAGCGGCAGGTGATTCATCTCCGTCAGGCGCACAAGCAGGCCGGTCTGCCGCGCCGCCGTCTCAATCAGCAGCGCCTCCGCCCCTCCCTGCGCCCACGCCACGGCGCGCACGCCCGGAAAATCGCGCAGCAGCGCATCAAGCGTGCGCACCTGTGCCTCTCCCTCGAGCGAAACGTGCAGCACGCAGCGCTCCTCCTCGCAGACGGGCAGCACGGTATGGCGCAGTGCGTCCATGCCAAGCCCCTCGGCCAGCACGTCCCTCGCCCCGCAGGCGCGCACAGCACCAGCAAGCTGCCGGGCGGCAGCCTCGAAGGGAATGCCATAGCGCCCCGGCGCAAACAGCGCCGCTTCCGCCTCGATCATCGCGCTGATGCGGTCATCCTCAAAGGCGGCGTTTCCCGCCTGCCCGACGGGCACGACCGCCAGCACGCGCTGGGCGCGCAGCGCGTCGAGCACCTCGCGCAGCCATGCATTCCTGTCATAGCTTTCCTGCATGGAGCGGGCGCTTGCCAGGTCGCGCGCGGGCAGCTCCAGTGCGCCGAGAGCCGCATAGACCGCTGCGCCATCCATGCCGAAGGGCGTGCCGGGACGCGGCGGGAGCGCAGCCATCAGCGCATCCACGCCCAGTGAACCCGACTGCACGTCAAAGCGCAGCAGCGTCTCCGCCACCTGCGCGCGGCGGACGGCCTGCTTCACGCAGCGGCGAAGCTCCTGCTTGTCGGTGACGATCATGCCTGCTCCCCCTCCCTTTGCAGCCCGGCGAGCTGGTGCGCTTTCTGCGCAAAGACCTCGCGCTTGCGCGCCACCATCTCGTCCACCCGGTCGATATACTGCCCGATGTTGGCTATATTCGGCGCGCGCAGGATCTTTTCCTCCTGCCGCATCACGCATTTGGAGATGCCGCCCGCTCCGAGCGCGAGCACGCTGGCCGTCTCCTCCATGTTGTCGATGTTGTAGCGGCAGTACCGCCCCGGCCGCGCATAGCCCACGTTTTCCAGATTGTCGGCCATGTACTTCTGCCGGTAGAGGTAGTAGGCGCGCATTCCCATTTCATGCGCCGTCTTCCGGCCGAGCGCCACCATCCGCGCGGCGTCCTGCTCGCTCTGCTGATAGCGCTGCTCGTGCAAACGCGAGGAGCGCTTGATCGCCAGCGTGTGCACCGTCAGGCTGTCCGGCCCGAGCGCGCGCACGGCGTCCAGCGTGTGGGCGAACATCGCCATATCCTCGCCCGGCAGCGCCGCGATGACGTCCATGTTGATGTCGTCAAAGCCTAGACGGCGCGCCAGCTCAAAGCACGATGCCGTCTGCGCGGCGGTGTGCGCCCGCCCGATTCGCTCGAGCGTCGCGTCGTTCATCGTCTGCGGATTGATCGAGATGCGCGTCACCGGATGGTCGCGAAGCATCCGCAGCTTGTCCTCGTCGAGCGTGTCCGGCCGCCCCGCCTCGACGGTCAGCTCGTCAAACGGGCCGAACCGCTTCTCCATGTGCGTCAGCAGCCCGTCAAGCTGCGCCGTGCTCAGGCTGCTGGGCGTGCCGCCGCCGATGTAGGCAATGCGCGTGTCAAGCCCCAGCTCCCGCGCAAGCGCCGCGCAGGCGTCCATCTCCCGATACAGCGCCGCCAGATACGGCTCGACCAGATGCCCGTCGCCGATCTCTCCGGAGGAAAATGAGCAGTAGGCGCAGCGCGTCGTGCAGAACGGGATGCCGACGTAGAGGTCACAGGTGCTTATCGCGCGCGCAATCAGCCCGCTCTGCGCGTCGAGAATCTCGTCGAGCAGGCTGAGCTTTTCCTCCGTCAGGTCAAACAGCTCCGCGAGCGTCTCCCGCGCCTGCGCGCGCGTCTGCCCACGCTCGAGCTGCTGGTAATACAGCCGCGTCGGCCGAATGCCCGTCAGCGAGCCCCACGCGGGCTGGCGTCCCGTGTAGCGCTTAAGCAGCTGATAGCAGCAGCGCTTGATCAGCCGTTTGAGCTGGCGCTTTTCCTCCAGCCCACCATCTTCGACAGCCGGAGCGCTCATGCCCATGAACAGGCTCTTTGGGCCGACAGTCAGCGAAAAGCTCTCGCGCCAGAGCGTTCCGTCAAGCCTGTGGCTGTGCTCAAGTAGCGCGTCATGCTCCTCCTGCTCCGTCACCGCCGAGCCCTCGCCGTAAAACAGGCGCACGACGTCCGCGATATCATTCAGAAAGCCTGTCAGCGGCGTGACGACGGCAATTCTCACGCGTACTGCCTCCGTTCCCAGGCGATCTTCGTCTTCATGCCGTGGCCGGGATAGACGATGGTCTGCTCCGGCAGGCCCAGCAGGCGCTTGAGGGACATCGCCATCTGCATATTGCTGCCGCCGGGCAGATCGACACGTCCGTAGCTGCCGTAGAACATCGTATCCCCCGCAAACAGCGTGTCGCCCGTGCGGAAGCAAACGCTCCCCTTCGTGTGGCCGGGCGTGTGCAGCACGCTCAGCTCAAGCCCTGCTTCCCTGACTGTGTCGCCCTCGCGCAGCAGCACGTCGGCCTCCGGCAGCGTCAGGCGCGCGCCGATGACCCCGGAGACGTTGAGCTCCGGGTCGGACAGCGCGGGCGCGTCCAGCTCGTGCACATAGAGCTTTGCGCCGCGCTCAAGCCACGGCTTCGCGTAGAGCATGTGGTCAAAGTGCGCGTGCGTGAGCAGCACGGCCGCCACCTCGCGCCCGCAGACCGCGCCCTCGACGCTGGCAAACTCCGCGCCCGGGTCGATGAGCACGCAAGCCCCCGCGCCGCCATGCCCGACGACGTAGGTATTCACCTCGAGCGGCCCGCCTGTCACCGTGCGAATGTCCAGATTCTCCATCAGAATGTCCTCCTTGAATCCACCAGCAGCGTAACGGGGCCGTCGTTAATCAGCGAAACCTTCATGTCCGTCTGAAAGATGCCCGTCTCCACATGCAGGCCCGCAGCGCGCAGCCCCTCGCAATAGGCATCGTAAAGCGGCACGGCGGTCTCCGGCCGCGCCGCGCGGATGAAGCTCGGCCTGCGCCCGCGGCGCACATCCCCGTGCAGCGTGAACTGCGAAATCGCCAGCACCTCGCCGCCGTTTTCAAGGATGGAGCGGTTCATCTTGCCCTCCTCATCCTCAAAGATACGCAGGTTGACGGTCTTATCCACGCAGTAGCGCACATCCTCCTGCGTGTCGCCGTCCTCCACGCCGCAGAGCACCATGAAGCCCCTGCCGATGCTGCCGACAATCTCGCCGTCAACGCGCACGCTCGACTCAAGCACCCTCTGTATCACCAGTCTCATGAGCAGATAAACTCCTTTTAACATTCAGTAAAGCACCGAAAACCGCCGGGCTGCGATGCAGCCTGCTGAAACAAGCGGAGGTTTTCATTCCGAAAGCATTTTTTGAACAAATCATGAAAACGAAGCAGCTTTCTCCCCCTTCACGGGGAGAAAACCACCGCCCGAGACCCGCGGCTTATGCAGCGCTACACGCGGAAGATCTCTATGGTGTCCTGCCGCTTGGAGAGCTGCTTGATCACCCAGTCGAGCTCCTGCTTGTTGGCCACCTGCAGCGTCAGCTCGATGGTGCAGGTCTGGTTGGCGCTGTTGACGCGCGCGTTGAGCGCGCACACCGTCACCTTCTGCGCCGACAGATAGCTCATCAGGTCGGCGATGAGGTTGTGGCGGTCATAGGCCAGAATCTGGATGGAGCCGTTGTAGAAGGAATTGGTCGTGTCCGACCACTCTGCGGCGACCCAGCGCGCCGGGTCGTGCGAGGCGTTGACGTTCATGCACTCCTTGGAGTGAATCGTCACGCCGCGCCCGCGCGTGATGTAGCCGATGATTTCGTCGCCCGGCAGCGGCGTGCAGCACTTGGCGAAGTGCACCTGACAGCCCGGCAGCCCGGCGACCATGATGCCCATGTCGTCCTTGCCCATCGCACCCGCGCGGGTATGGGGCTGCTCCTCCGGCACGCGCGGCGGCACAGGAATGAGCGGCTTTTCGTGGCTGCGCTGCTCCTCACGCAGGCGCGTGACGACCTGCGCGGCCGTGATGCCGCCGCAGCCCACCGCGGCGTAGAGGTCGTCGAGGTCGGAGAAGGAGAACTTGCGCAGAATCGGCTCCACATAGTCGTTCTTGAGCAGAGCCGGGAGGCTGGATGCCTGCCGCTTGGCCTCATAGTCGAGCATCTGCTTGCCCTGCGCGATGTTTTCCTCCTTGAGCTCCTTCTTGTAGAACTGGCGAATCTTCGCCTTGGCCTGGGAGGTCTTGGCAATCTTGAGCCAGTCGCGGCTGGGGCCCTTGCTGCTCTGCTGGGTGATGATCTCCACAAAATCGCCCGTGGAGAGCTGTGCATCCAGCGTCACAATGCGTCCGTTGATCTTCGCGCCCACGCACTTGTTGCCCACGGCGCTGTGGATGCGGTAGGCGAAGTCGATGGGTGTGGCGCCCTTGGGCAGGTCGATGATCTCGCCCTTGGGCGTAAAGACGAAGATTTCATCGCTGAACAGATCGACCTTGAGCGACTTGATGAATTCCTCCGAGTCGCGCGTGTCGTTCTGCCAGTCGAGAATCTGGCGCAGCCAGTAGAGCTTGCTGTCCAGCTCGTC
>JALFHA010000319.1 GCA_022776785.1 Clostridiales bacterium
CTCAATCTCCGTGATGGAGGATTCGTCGCGCCAGTGCCACAGGTTCAGGTCGCCCGCGTGGAAGATGCGGATGCCCATGTAGGTGACAAGGAAGGAAACGCCCTCGTCCGTGGAGCCATAGGCGTGCACCGTGACGGGGCCGAGGCTGCGCTCCTCGTCCGGCTTCATGCGCACGCCGCGGTAGGGCTGGGGCACGTCGTAGCCGAGGATAAAGATGGCGTCCTCGCCGCACAGGTCGTAGACCGTCGGGGAAAAGTGATCGTCATGGCGGTGGCTGATGAAGACGTACAGCCGCCGGAACGCCGCGAGATGCGCCTTGTCGGGCAGCACGCGCCGGTCCGCGCCGTTCTCGCTCGCGTCGAACAGGAGCCCCACGTCGTCGATGGACACCAGAAACCCGCTGCCACCCAAATACTCCACAGCAATATCCTTCATCCGCAAGCGCTCCTTTCCTGCCGGCGGTGCGCGTATGCGCCCGCCTCTCACATCTTCATTTTAACCCTTTTTTTCCACTTGTCAATCTTTTCCTCCCCATTTTCTCCACCAACGCTCCATTTTGCTTCCAAATACAGGATAAAAGCGATTCAGTACACCACTTCCTGTCAGATTCTGTCGAAATCCGCCTCGCTCAGCCCGCCCTCGTCAAGGCGCAGGGCGCGCGTGCATACGGCGCGGGCGAACAGCGCGTCGTGCGATACGGCGATGATCGTGGCGGGCGTGTCGGCAAAGAGCCGGCGCACCACCGGCCCGGAGAGCGGCGAAAGGCTGCGCGTGGGCTCGTCCAGCAGCAGCACGTTGGCCTCGCTGCGCGCCATCATCAGGAACATGAGCTTGGCCTTCTGCCCGCCGGAGAGCGCGCCGCAGGGATGGTTCATCTCCTCCGCGGTGAATTTCATCGAGCCGAGCATCACGCCGCAGCGGGCGCGCTCTCCGGCATCACCGGTGCGCTCCAGCATCTCCAGCGGGGTTCTGTCAAGGTCAAGCAGCTCCCCCGCATCTTGCGGCATATAGAACACGCGCAGGTCGGCGCGGGGCGCAAGCGCGGCGCGAATCTGCCGCAGCAGCGTCGATTTGCCCGCGCCGTTGCGGCCGCAGAGCAGCAGCTTCTCCCCCGCCCGCACGGTGAGGCGCACGTCCCGCGCGAGCAGCCGACCGTCCGGAGCGCGCAGGGTCGGCAGGGCGAGTTCAAGCACGGTCTTACCCGCAGGCAGAGGCGCGCAGGTCAGCCGCGCGAAGATGGGCTCCTCGCGCTCGGGCATGGCGGTCATCGCCTCTGCCTCGCGCTCAAAGCGGCGGCCCGCGGCGAGCACGGCGTGCATCTTCTTCTTGAGCAGGCGCGCGCCGCCGGGGTCCTGCCGGGAGATAGCGTTCTGGTCGGATTCCACCTTGCGGCGAATGACCTCGTAGCGCGCCATCTTCTGCGCATGTTCCTCGCGCTCCTTGCGGGCAAGCTGCTCCTGCTTTGAAAAGTCGGCCTCGCGCTGGCGGACGAACTCGGCGTAGGGCACGGGCAGGAAGGTCGCGCGCGGCGCGGTGCGCCTGCGCAGGCGCTCGAGCAGCAGCACGCCGGTAGCCGCGCGGCGCAGCAGCGTTTCGTCGTGGGAGACAAAGACGATGGGCAGCGGACAGGTGAGCATGAAATCGCTGAGCCAGCGGGCGCTCTCGCCGTCGAGGTCGTTGGTCGGCTCGTCGAGCAGCAACGCGGCGGGCAGCGCCGCAAGGATGCGCGCGAGCTGGAGCTTGATGCGCTCCCCGCCGGAGAAGTCGGCCATGCGCTGCTCGCTGTAGAAGGCGTCCTCCGGGAGCGACAGGCTTGCCGCGAGCGCGCCGAGCGCCCGCGGGCTCTGGCCGAAGAAGTCCGGCGCATCGCAGAAGAATTCGTATGCGGATTTTGCGCGATCGTCCTCCGGCAGCTCCTGCGGGAGATAGCCCGGCGCGCCGCCGGTGAGGATCTGGCCGCTCATGTCGATGTATTCGTGCACGGCGGGATCGCCCGCGAGGACGCGCAGCAGGGTGGATTTGCCGTCGCCCTCCTCGCCGATGAGGGCGATGCGCTCGCCCGCGTTCGCGGTGAAGGAGATATCCTGCACGAGGTCGGTCAAATCCTTGCGGTGTGTGAGGGTGAGGTGCTTGATTTGCAGCATAGAGGCTCCTTTGCAAATGAAAAATTCCGCCCCCAGAAACCGGGAGCGGAAAATCTGCGCGCGAAAAAAGGCCGCAAAAAGAGCGGGTGGGCGCAGGCATTTTCGCTTCCGGCAGCCGGGGCTCCCCGTGGGAAGGCATAGTCCTCCCCGGGAAACGGCTGAATCACGAAACGAAAATTACCTGCGCACCGCCCGCTCACCTCTTATAACCTGATGGCGACAGCATAGCACCTGCGCGCCGCCTTGTCAAGGGGAGCTTACTCCTCCTTGACGAACTTGTCCGGGCCGACGCCGCAGATGGGGCACTTGTAGTCCTCGGGGACAGTCTCGCCCTCGTAAACGTAGCCGCAGACGGAGCACACCCACTTGGTGGAGGTCACGGTCTGGCTTTCCGCGGCCAGCGGCGCGGCGGCGCCGGAGATGTCCGCGAGGATCGCATCGGCGAGTGCGTTGAGCTTGTCGAAGGCCTCCGCGTCGGTGGTGGAGCGGATGGTGACGGTCTCGCCGACCTGACGCATCCCCGTCATGCCGTCGAGGAGCTCCTTCATCAGCTGCGCGGAGACGGGCGACCAGCTTCCGTTCTCCACGAGGGAGTAGGTGCGGTTCTGGAGATTGTGCGCAGCCAGATCCATGATGAAGTTCTTCATCGGCGTGAAGATGCCCATGTTGTAGGTGACGGACGCAAAGACGATGTGCCCGCAGCGGAACGCCTCGCCGATGAGCTCGCTGACATGCGTCTTGGAGACGTCGTACACCTTCACATTGTGCGATCCGCCCATCGACAGCCGGCTGGCGACGATGCCCGCGGCGTTCTCCGTGCCGCCGTACACCGAGCCATAGACGACCATCACGTCGTCCGGATTCTCGGGGGTGTAGCTGCTCCACTTGTCGTACTTATCGAGGATATACCCCAGATCCTGCCGCCAGATCGGGCCATGCAGCGGGCAGAGCATCTGGATATCGATGGTTCCGGCCTTGGCCAGCACGTCCTGCACCTGCTTGCCGTACTTGCCCACGATGTTGCAGTAGTAGCGGCGCGCATCGGCGAGCCAGTCAGAATCGAAATTCACCTCGTCGGCGAAGAGGTTGCCGTCCAGCGCGCCGAAGCTGCCGAAGCCGTCGGCGGAGAAGAGCACCTTGTCCGTCATATCGTAGGTCATCATGACCTCCGGCCAGTGAACCATCGGCGCCATGACGAACATGAGCTTGTGGCGGCCCGTCTCCAGCGTCATGCCCTCCTCGACGGCATAGCCGTGCTTGGTCGGCTCAAAGCCGAAGAACTGCTTGATGATCGGCGCGGCAGTCTTGCTGAAGTACAGCACCACGTTCGGGTAGCGGTGCAGCACCTCGGAGATGGCCGAGCTGTGGTCGGGCTCCATGTGGTTGATGACCAGATAGTCAAGCGTCCGGCCGTTGAGCGCACAGGTCAGGTTCTCGAAGAACTGCGCGGAGAAGTTGCGGTCCACCGTGTCAAAGAGCACGGTCTTCTCGTCGAGCAGCAGGTACGAATTGTAGGCCACGCCGCGCGGGATGGGATAGACGTTCTCAAACAGCTCGGTGCGCCGGTCGTTCACGCCCAAATACACGAGATCATCGGTGATGCGGCGCACATTGTGCACGCCGGTGAAGCGGGAGAACTGCTCCGTCGTCACCTTCGGCGCGGCCTCCTCAGCCTTGGCCGAGGCGAACGGGCCCATCGCGCCCATCGCCATCGCGCCGACTGCACCCGCGGCCGTCGTCTTAAGAAAATCCCTGCGGGAAAGCTCCTTGCCCATGAAAAATCCCTCCTGTCATTTTTGACACAGATTTGACACAAAGCTGCTGTAAATCCCCTGTAAAATATAGAGATTTGCGCTAAAAAGGGAACACAGATTGATTATACATGCGCAGGGGTTGAATTGCAATACCCGGCGGGAAAAAAGTGGCGGGCGGGAGGAAAGGCGCTGTTGTAGCCGGAAAAGCAAAACCCCACGCCCCTGCACTGACCGCTGTGCCGGAGGGGCGCATTTTTGTGAGGTTTTTCGTTGACAGAAAAAAGCAGTCCCGGTATAATACCTCACGGTGTTAGCAATGTGCCTGCACCGGTGACATTGGCAGGAGGAAAAATATGAACGAATATGAAGCGCTGGCGCACGCGTTTCTGCGCGACATGGCGGAAAAGAAGCGCCTGCCGCCGCACGGGGACGATGTATCCGCCTCCATGCGTGGGGAGATGGCCGTGCTGCGCCAGCTTGGCGAAAGCGAGCTGCCCATGACCGCGGGCGACCTGAGCCGCGACCTGCGCATGACGACCTCGCGCATTGCGGCGGTGCTCAACAGCCTGCAAAAGAAGGGCATGATCGAGCGCGGCGAGGATGCGCAGGACAGGCGGCGCGTGCTGGTGCGCCTGACGGCGGCGGGCAGCGCCCTGTGCGAGCACAGGAAGGCCTGCGTGCGCAGGCGGCTGGCCGCGATTTTTGAACGGCTGGGCATGGAGGATACGCGTGAATTCATGCGCATCATGGGCCGGGTGTTCGACATCAACGAAGCGCTGGGCTTTGAGGGGGATTGCCCTCGGGCCGCGCGCCGCATGTAAAGGAGGAAAGCGATGAAAAACAAGGAAAGGTCTGCGCGCAGCAGCCTTGGCACGATGGGCCGCCTCGCGCGGGAGATCGGGCAGTACAAAAAGCCTGCGCTGCTCTCCCCTCTGTGCACGCTTATATGCGTGGTGCTGGAGATTCTCATCCCGTATCTGACGGCCTCCATCATCGACGATGGCATCTCCGTCGGAAACATGGGCCATGTCGTGCGCATCGGCGCGCTGATGGCCGTCATGGCGCTGCTGGCGATGTTCTTCGGCGTGCGCGCGGGCGAGTACAGCGCGCGGGCGAGCACGGGCTTCGCCGCCAACCTGCGCGACGCGATGTACCGCAATATCCAGACGTACTCGTTCGCCAGCATCGACAAGTTCTCGACAGCGGGCCTGGTGACGCGCCTGACGACCGACGTTACCAACATGCAGAACGCCTTCCAGATGATCATGATGGTCTGCGCGCGCGCGCCGGTGACGCTCATCGCCGCGCTGGTGATGGCGTTCTCCATCAACGCGAGGCTGTCGCTGGTGTTCCTGTGCGTGATGGCCGTGCTGCTGGCGGCGATTGTCATCGTCATCCCGATGGCGCTGCGCTACTTTAAGCAGATGTTCCGCAAGTACGACGCGGTGAACGCCGTCGTCAAGGAGAATGTCGGCGCCATCCGCGTGGTGAAGGCGTTCGTGCGCGAGGAGCATGAGAACGACAAGTTCACCGCCGCCGCAGACGACCTCTACCGCAACTCGATTTCCGCGGAGCGCATCGTCTCCTTCATGCAGCCCATCATGATGGGCAGCGTGTATGTGTGCATCCTGCTGCTGAGCTGGCTGGGCGCGCAGATGATCGTCTCCCGCACGGGGCTGACGACCGGCGAGCTGACGAGCCTGCTCTCCTATGTGATGAACATCCTCATGAGCCTGATGATGCTCTCGATGGTCTTCGTCATGGTCACGCAGTCGATGGCCGCGGCGCAGCGCGTCGAGGAGGTGCTCGACGAGCACACCGACATCGTATCCCCCGAGAACGCGCTGACCGCTGTGCGCGACGGCTCCATCGACTTTGAGCACGTCAGCTTCTCCTACAGGAAGAGCGGCGGCAGGCCGGTGCTCTCCGACGTCAATCTGCACATCCGCTCCGGCGAGACCATCGGCATCCTCGGCGGCACGGGCTCCTCGAAGTCCAGCCTCGTCAGCCTGATCTCCCGCCTGTACGACGTGACCGATGGCTGCGTGCGCGTGGGCGGCGAGGACGTGCGCCGCTACGATCTGGAGACGCTGCGAAACGAGGTCTCCGTCGTGCTGCAGAAGAACGTGCTCTTCTCCGGCACCATCCTTGACAACCTGCGCTGGGGCGACGAGCACGCCACCGAGGAGCAATGCCGCGAGGCCTGCCGCCTCGCCTGCGCGGACGAGTTCATCGAGCGCTTCCCGGACGGCTACAACACCGTCATCGAGCGCGGCGGCACGAACGTCTCCGGCGGGCAGAAGCAGCGCCTGTGCATCGCGCGCGCGCTGCTCAAGAAGCCGAAGGTGCTCGTGCTCGACGACTCCACCAGCGCCGTGGATACCGCCACCGACGCGAAGATCCGCAAGGCGCTGCGCACGCACATCCCCGGCACGACCAAGCTCATCATCGCCCAGCGCATCTCCTCCATCGAGGACGCGGACAGGGTGATCGTGCTCGACGACGGCCGCGTGGCGGCGTTTGACACCCCCGAAAACCTGCTGGCGACCTGCCCGATCTATCAGGAGGTCGCGGGCAGCCAGGCGGGCAGCGGCAGCGGCGACTTTGACGAGGCCTCGCTGCGCGACGATCACGCGGCAGGGCATGTGAACGCACAGAAGGGAGGCGAGCGCGCATGATGGGACATGGCCCCAAGAACGTTTCCCGCGCGGGCAGGCCGGGCGCGAAGAACCCCGGCAAGACCTTCGCCCGGATCCTCAAGGAGATCGGCAGCCGCTACGCCCTGCAGTGCGTGCTGGTGCTCGTGTGCATCGTCGTCACAGCGGTGGCGAACGTGCGCGGCACGCTGTTCACCCAGTCGCTCATCGACGACTACATCCTGCCGATGATCGGCAGCGAAAGCCCCGATTTCGCCCCGCTGGCGCGCGCCATCGTCGGCGTGGCGGTCATCTACGCCGTGGGCGTGCTGGCCGCATGGCTGCAAAACTACCTGATGATCTTCGTCTCGCAGGGCACGCTGCGCAGCCTGCGCGTCAAGCTCTTTCACAAGATGGAGCGCCTGCCTATCAAGTACTTCGACACCCACGCCCACGGCGACGTGATGAGCGTCTACACCAACGACATCGACACCATGCGGCAGATGATCTCCCAGTCGATGACGCAGCTCGTCTCCAGCGTGGTGACGATCATCAGTGTCATGACCTCCATGATCATCCTGAACGTGCCGCTGACCCTGCTGACGCTCGTGATGGTCGCGATGATGCTCTTTGTCACCATGAGCCGCGTGAAGGCCGCGGGCGGCTTCTTCGTGCGCCAGCAGCGGGATCTGGGCGCGGTCAACGGCTACATTGAGGAGATGATGGACGGCCAGAAGGTCGTCAAGGTCTTCTGCCACGAGGAGAAGGCCATTGAGGAATTTGACCACCTCAACAACAGCCTCCGCGAGAGCGCCTACAACGCCAACCGCATCGCCAACACCGTCATGCCCATCACCATGGCGATGGGCAACATCAGCTATGTGCTCTGCGCCGTGGCGGGCGGCCTGCTCGCTACGCGCGGCTACCTCGGGCTGACCATCGGCACGCTGGTGTCCTTCCTAACGCTCAACAAGAGCTTCAACCAGCCGATCAACCAGGTCTCCCAGCAGAGCAACTCCATCATCATGGCGCTGGCGGGCGCGGAGCGCGTCTTCGACCTGCTGGACGCCGAGCCTGAAAAGGACGAGGGCTATGTGACGCTCGTCAATGCCCGCCGCCTGCCGGACGGCACGCTCACCGAGTGCGCGGAGCGCACCGGCCTGTGGGCATGGAAGCACCCGCACAGGGCCACCGGCGAGACGGAATACGTCGAGCTGCGCGGCGACATCGTGATGGACGGCGTGGACTTCGGCTACTCCGATGACAAGCTGGTGCTGCACGACGTGAAGCTCTACGCCACGCCGGGGCAGAAGATCGCCTTTGTCGGCTCCACCGGCGCGGGCAAGACGACCATCACCAACCTCATCAACCGCTTCTACGACATCCAGGACGGCAAGATCCGCTACGACGGCATCAACATCACCAAGATCAAAAAGGACGACCTGCGCCGCTCGCTGGGCATGGTGCTCCAGGATACGCACCTGTTCACCGGCACGGTGATGGACAACATCCGCTATGGCCGTCTCGACGCCACCGACGAGGAGTGCATCGCCGCGGCGAAGCTCGCCAATGCCGACGGCTTCATCACCCGCCTGCCGGAGGGCTACAATACCATGCTCACTGGCGACGGCGCCAACCTCTCGCAGGGTCAGCGCCAGCTCCTCTCCATCGCCCGCGCGGCGGTCGCCGACCCGCCCGTGCTCATCCTCGACGAGGCCACCTCCTCCATCGATACGCGCACCGAGGCGCTCGTGCAGGCGGGCATGGATTCCCTGATGAAGGGCCGCACCACGTTCGTCATCGCGCACAGGCTCTCCACCGTGCGCAACAGCGACTGCATCATGGTGCTCGAGCAGGGCCGCATCATCGAGCGCGGCACGCACGATGAGCTCATCGCCCAGCACGGCAAGTATTACCAGCTCTATACGGGCGATTTCGAGTAAAGCCATCTCTTTCGGGGCTTGCGCACAGGCGGCGCAGACCCCTTTTTGCCGTGTTACGATTCTGTTACGTTTCACTGATAAAATCAATCAAAAGACCCGATGAAAGGAATGACAAACATGAAAAGAATCCTGTCACTTATCACAGTGCTTCTTCTCCTGCTCGCTTTGTCTCTCAGCGCGCTGGCGCAGGAGCACGCGCCCATGACCCAAAGCCTGATGGCAATGCTCGACGCCGACGCGCAGCTCAAGGCGATGATGGAAAAGTCCCTTGCGCAGGCGGCGGAGATCAACCCCGACCCCGATACCAACCCCGCGCAGACGCTTGAGCAGCTCTACGACTTTCTCGACTGGGCGGCGACGTGCATGCCGTGGAACGTGCTGCGGGACGCACAGTACCCGGCGCTCTATGACCATATCGATCAGTCGGTGGATTACTTCTGGTTTCTGGTCGATCAGCCGCTCGAGGAGCTGGAGGGGCTGGGCTACTACTATCCCACGCTGCAATACCATGAGCCCATCGCCAGCTGGTGCAGGGAGTACGCACAGAGCTGGGGCGCGTACCTGAGCACGGAGGAGAGCTGGAAGGACGAGTATACCGCGCTGTTCGCCGCGGATGCGCGCTTCGGCATGGACAAGGGCTGGTATGAGAATGCGGAAAGCTGGCATAGCTTCAATGATTTCTTCGCCCGCTATCTGAGCAGCCCGGACGTGCGACCCGTCGCCGATGCTGCGCTGACCGCCCCGGCGGATTCCACGCCGCAGGGTGTGTGGAAAATCGATGAAAACGGCGAGCTCGTGCACAAGGACGGCGTGGCCATCAAGTCCGCGCGCTTTACCTCCATCCGCCAGCTCATCGGCGAGGGCAGCGCCTACGCGGATGAATTCGCCGGCGGCACGCTGACGCATACCTTCCTCGACGTGAACGACTACCACCGCTATCACTTTCCCATCGACGGCACGGTGCTCGAGGTGCGCAAGATCGAGGGCACCAACGCCGCGGGCGGCATCACCGTCTGGGATGAGCAGACGGGCCGCTATGTGCTCGAGGACGCCATCCCCGGCTGGCAGATGATCGAAACCCGCGACTGCGTGATTCTCGATACCGCCTATGGCCTTGTGGCCATCCTGCCCATCGGCATGTCCCAGATCTGCTCGTGCAACTGGGAGGATAGCGTGCAGGTGGGCGCGCAGGTCAAGCGCGGCGACCCGATGGGCTACTTCCTCTTTGGCGGCAGCGATATCGTGATGGTCTTCCAGAAACAGGCCGAGCTGACCCTCCTCGTTCCCGAAAACGATGAAGGCGGCTACGCCCACCTGCTCATGGGTGAGCCCTACGCAGAGCTTTCTTTAAGGTGAAGCTAATTATAAACTATGAATGAGCAAATTTGAAAAAATGCACAAGAAATCCGATTTGTCCCCAAATAAAAATCTATGTATTTCTTGATTTTTCTCATCTCAAAAGTTTCAAAATAGGCGAAAAATTGTGCAATATTCTGGATTTGCTCATTTATAGTTATAAAAAAGCAGGCAGAATCTAAAAGAAGAAATTCTGCTCAAACGCTCATGACAGCCCCGGGTGCAGGGGCGCACCCCTGCTCGTTTCAAGGGGTGGGGGCGGAACCGAGCGCGCCCAGTGGGCGAAACAGCGAGGTGAAGCCCGGAAACCGCAAGGAGCGCCCGTGAAGGGCGCGACTATGCGGGCTTCCCGGGCGGTAACCGCTTATCCCTCCGCCCGCTCTGGCCTGCGGAGCACGTTCCCCCAACCTGCGGAGCACGTTCCCCAAAATATACCGAATAATCTTAAAATTTTCTTGCCAAAAACATTTGCCAAAACCTTGACGAGCCCTTTTTTCCGATGGTAAAATAATCCCACAAAGCCGCGCAAGCTCGTAAGGCTTTTCGTGAACGAATCAAATACGCTCCAAGCCGCCGTTGCCCTCCGGGTATATGCGGCCAATGGGTGGCGAGGGCAACCGCGCCGCCTGCCTCATGCGAAGGAGTGACCCATCCGCGCCGACGGAATCCCGCCGGGCGCCTGTTGGGTTCACTCCTTTTGTC
>JALFHA010000195.1 GCA_022776785.1 Clostridiales bacterium
CTGCTGCTGGACGAGGTGGTCGCGGCGGGCGACGCGGGCTTTATTCAGAAGGCGTCCAGGAGAATGACCCAAATGGTGAACGAGGTGAACATCCTGGTGTTCGTCTCCCACTCGATGGCGCAGATTCGCTCCTTCTGCAACAAGTGCATCTGGATGGCGCAGGGCAGAATCATCAGGATGGGCGAGCCCGACGAGATCATCACCGAGTACGAAAGCTACATGAGAGGAATGAGGAAATAGCATAAAGCGCCGCCGCAGCACAGAACGCTGCCCCCGCGGCGCCCGTATGTTGAGGGACGCTTGACAAAGAGGAGGAAACCCCGACGTGAAAAAGGACATCACTGTTGTCTTGCTGCTGCTGGGGCGCATGGAGAGCCAGGGTGCGCAGCTGCACAGGGCAATCAGTCAGTTAAAGGAACTCAAGGAAAGGGCTGAGGTGATCGTCGCGGCGGATGGCCCGCGGTGGGATTCAATTCCTCTCATCCAGATGCTCTCCATCGAGGAGGGCATCACGGTTTGCGGATGCGTTCAGGATGAATCGCTGCCTGCGAGGGTCATCAACACCGCCATGCGGCATGTGCAGACGGATTATGTGCAGCTTGCGCTGCTCAGCGACCCGTTTGCCGAGCGCTTTCAGAGGTTCCAGGAGGGAATCAGGGCATACAGACAGGAGCGCCCGGAGCGGGAGAAGGAGGATGGCCTTCCGGTCTTCTGCATCCATTCCACCGCGCAGGCGTACACGGAGAGGCCCTTCATCACATGGGTTTCCTACGACAGGATGCAGAACAGCGAGCGCTGCTTCGGCATGGGAATGCTGTGCATTCCGACGCAGATCATCCGGCAGCTCGGCGGCGTGGATGAATCGCCGCTGCTCCAGGAGGAGGTCGAGCGCTGGCTGGCTCTGGCGGCGATGAAGTCGGCGCCTGTCAGGCAGGCCGGAACGGAGGCCGCGGCATACCCGTCCCTGTATGAATACCCGCTGGCGCGCCATCTGAGCCGGGAAAGGGAACTGGCGCGCCGCTATGCGGTTTACTGTCATGGGATTGCCGCGCCGAAAAGGACAAACGTGCAGCGCGCGGCTGACTTTGCGAAGGATCTGAACCCCGCGGACGCAGAGATATATGAGCGCATCACGGGCATCCGCGCCCTGGAGCCGACCCGGTACGGCACCAAATACCGCATCCTCATCCTCGGCGGAGCGTGGGAATACCATCACAACCAGATTTGCTTTTACAACTATATCGAGAGCCTTTCCGGGCAGGGCTTTGCCACCTGCAGCTGCGCCTATGAGTATGAAATTCCGCCGGTTCGCGCGGCGGGCTATGATCTGGTGATCTTCACCCGGTCAAGGAGCGAGAACGCGCTGAGGGTGATGCAGTTCTGCCGGGACAACGGCATCCCGACGCTTTACATGATCGATGACAATTGGCTGAGCATCTACAGGGATCATCCCGAGCAGGGGGCCGCCTTCGTGCCCGGCAAGCCGGACTATGACAATTTCATCCAGGCGCTGGGGCTTTGCAAGGCGGTGTGGCTCTTTAACGATGTCCTGAAAGAGGACGTGCGGCCCTATGCCCGATGCGTGAAGAAGTTTGAAATCGCCGTTGACCCGAGGCAGTTTGCCGTGGAATCGCCCCGGGTCAGGACGGAAAACGATATATGGATTGGCTTTTCGGGCAGTATGCGCTACGACGATACCGCATTCCGGGCGCTTGCCAGATACGCAAGGCAGCACAGCGATGTCGGCGTCGTGCTGATGGGCACACTCTCGCCTGAGCAGGAGGCGCTGTTTCACGGCGTGAACTGCAGGAGGATCGGCTTCCAAAGCTATGCGCAGTATGCCAGATCGATTGCGGAGCTTCAGCCCGACCTGCTGCTTGCGCCGCTTCAGGACACCCATACCTCCCGCTCCAAATGTTACAACAAGGTGATCGAGAGCGCGGTTGTCGGCGCCGTGTGCATCTATTCGCCCATCCCGCCCTATACGGACATCGTGAAGGAGGGCGTCAACGGCTTCTTCGTGGACGAGGAGACCGAGGATGGCTGGTATAGAAAGATCGAGGCCGTGCTCTCCGACATCCCCGCGCTGCGCAGAGTGCAGGAGAACGCACGGCGGGAAACGATGGAGCATCATTCGGTGGAGGCGATACGGGGGAAATTCGCGGCGAAGATTCAAGAGGTGATAGAGGAGGATGAGCTCTCCGATGATTAAGATTGCGTTGGTATCCCATTCCCCCTATCTGACCGGCGCGGAGAAGATGCTGTTCCAGCTGGCCCTGATCCTGAAAGGGACGCAGACGTACATGCCGGTGATCTTCATCCCGGCGGGCAACCCGCCCGAGGCGATGATGAAGGTGTGCAGGGAGAATGCCATCGAGCTTGCCGAGTACCCCGCGGGGGGCTGGTACATCTGGAGTGATGCGCAGAGCCTTGACCGCTTCAGCACGCAGATTCTGGAGAGCACGGCCGCGCTTGAGGCGCTTTACCTGCAATATGGCATTGACCTGGTTGTCGCCAACACGATGACGCAGATTGCGCCGGCGCTTGCCGCCAGAAGGCTCAGCCTGCCCGTGTGCCTTTGGGTGCACGGGATTCTCGACAGCTACCTCATCCCGCAGGGGGATATGACGCTGCGCCTGCTGCTTGACCGCTACCTGATGAGCCTGAGCGACCAGATCGTCTGCTGCTCGGAATGGACGGCGAGCTACTACCGGCCGATTGCGGCCAAGCCGGTTCGGATCATCACAAACTGGGTGAAGGCGCCCGAGGCTGTGGAGCCGGTTTCCGCGAAGAACGCATTCGTCTGCCTGAACACGTTTGACGAGAACAAGGGCGTGGCAACGCTGCTTGAGGCGGCGGATATCCTCGCGCGGAAGGGCTATCGCTTTTCGCTCCGGCTGTATGGAGCGGGAGGAGAGGAGAGCAGGCTGCGCGCCTGCGTTCAGGAGAAGAAGCTGGAGGATATCGTACAATTCTTCGAGCGGACGAATGACGTCGATGCGGTCTACCGCAGCTGCACATGCCTGGTGCAGCCCAGCTACATTGAGTCCTTCGGGCTGACGATGGTGGAGGCCATGGCCAACGGGCGGCCCGTCATTTCGGCGAGAAACGGCGGGAGCGAGATAATCGTGCAGGATGGCGAGACGGGCTGGCTCGTCCGCAAGAAGGATGCCGGAGAGCTGGCGCAGAGAATGGCGGAGATGATGGACACGCCTGGGCTGGCCAAACGGATGGGCATGGCCGGACGCAGGCGCTATGAGGCGCTGTTCTCGCCCGAAAAGGCTGGGCGGGAGTTTGTCGCGCTGTTTGACGCCATGGCCGGGGAGCCGGCGAAGGCGGCGTCCCGGACGGATATCCTGCTCGAGGACACCTGGGACTGGATATTTACCCACTTCCGGAATGATGCGTATTCGGCGGGGCGTATGCCGTTGAGCAAGCGCGTGGAGAGGAAGCTCAGGCATATCCTCAGCGGCCTGAAAAACCGGATATTCAAGGCGAGATGAGGGGTGCGGCCGGGCGCGTATGCCGGGCGGCGGAACGACGCCCCTCCCTTGACCGGATCTGTGAAGAAAGCGATGTGAGATTCTATGAAGGGCATCATTCTCGCCGGCGGCGCCGGCACGCGGCTGTATCCGCTGACGATGGTGACGAGCAAGCAGCTTCTGCCCGTTTACGACAAGCCGATGATCTACTACCCGCTCTCCACACTGATGCTGGCGGGCATCCGGGAGATTCTCATCATCTCCACGCCGGAGGATACGCCGCGCTTTGAGCACCTGCTCGGCGACGGGGGACAGTTCGGCGTGAGCCTTTCCTACAGGGTGCAGCCCTCGCCGGACGGGCTGGCGCAGGCATTCCTGCTGGGCGAGGAATTCATCGGGAACGACGCGTGCGCGATGGTGCTGGGCGACAACATCTTCTACGGCAACGGCTTTGGCAGGATCCTGCGCACAGCGGTGGCCAACGCGGAGCAAAACGCCCGCGCCACGGTCTTTGGCTACTATGTCAACGACCCGGAGCGCTTCGGCGTGGTGGAGTTTGACCGGGAGGGTCATGTGATCTCCATCGAGGAAAAGCCGCAGCAGCCGCGCAGCCATTATGCCGTGACGGGGCTGTATTTCTACCCGAAGGGCGTATCCGCCATGGCGCACGGGGTCAGGCCCAGCGCGCGCGGCGAGCTGGAGATCACCACGCTCAACAGCATGTATCTGGCGCAGCGTGCGCTCGACGTGCAGCTGCTCGGCCGCGGGTTTGCGTGGCTGGATACCGGCACGATGGACAGCCTCGTGGACGCGGCGGACTTCGTGCGCATGGTGGAAAAGCGGCAGGGCGTGAAGATCAGCGCGCCGGAGGAAATCGCCTACAGAAATCAGTGGATTTCCAGGGACAAGCTGCTGGAGAGCGCGCAGCGCTACGGCAAGAGCCCATATGGGCAGCATCTCAGGGCCGTGGCGGAAGGAAAGGTTGTGTATTGACATGGCAATGAAGCGAATCGATACGGCGCTGCCCGGCGTGTGCATCGTCGAGCCGCAGGTGTTCGGCGATCAGCGCGGCTATTTCATGGAGACGTACAACAGGCAGGCGTTCGCGGACATCGGCATCACGGCGGAGTTCGTGCAGGACAATCAGTCCTTCACGGCGGCAAAGGGCGTGCTGCGCGGCATCCACTTCCAGAATGCGCCGATGGCGCAGGCCAAGCTCGTGCGCGTGACGCGCGGCGCGGTGATGGATGTGGCGGTTGACCTGCGCCGCGGCAGCCCGACGTACCGCCGGTGGGTCGCTGCGGAGCTGAGCGCGGAAAACAAGCGGATGCTGTTCATCCCGCGCGGCTTTGGACACGGCTTCAAGACGCTGACGGATGACGTCGAGTTCTGCTACAAGGTGGACAACCTCTACAGCAAGGCGTGCGACCGCGGCATCCGCTTTGATGACCCGGCCATCGGCGTTGACTGGGGCGAGGTGACGGAGCGCCTGCTCTCACAGAAGGACACGACGGCCCCGCTGCTTGAGGAGAGCGACTGCAACTTCGTCTACGGCGAGGTCTGATACTGTCTTGCACTTAAAAGCTCGAATATAAGCGCGAAGCGAAGAAGGGAGTTTGAGGGATGAAATCCCTCAAGCAGGTTTGGAGCCGCAACCTGCCGCCGCCTGTGGCGGAATCAGGCAGGCGAAGGCTGGAAACC
>JALFHA010000041.1 GCA_022776785.1 Clostridiales bacterium
TCGCTCCCTGACTACTTTGCAAAAACGCTTAATCAATGAGGAACGTTGGGCTGCCGCCCAAACCTGCTTGAGGGATTTCATCCCTCAAACTCCCTTCATCGCTTCGCGCTATAGCTCGTTTTTATCTAGGATTAGTATAAAAAATCTTGCACGCCATCCACTCAAGGCAGCACAGAAAAAAGAGACTCCAGTCTTCATTGCAAAACCGGAGTCTCTTCTGCTGGTGCGCCCGACACGATTCGAACGTGCGGCCTTCAGAGTCGGAGTCTGACGCTCTATCCAACTGAGCTACGAGCGCAGGCACAGGCTATATTATACTATGCGGGTCAGGGATTGTCAACCACATGCCGGGCAAATTTTCCCTCCGGTGCAGCCGCCGAGCCGCACAGCCGCCCCCTGCCCCGGCACGCTCAAAGGCGCGGCCGCCCCGCTATGGAGCAGCCGCGCCCTTGCTGTGCATTGGCAAATCGCCTGACTTATTCCGCCACAAATGTCGGCGCATTCTTGGGGCTGGTTCCCTTGATGACCTCATGATAGTAGCGATAGGTCATCGGCGTCTCCTTGGAGAATACGCCCGCATCGATCACCTCGCCGATAAAGACGGTGTGCGTGCTCGTCTCCGTCTCGCTGACGACGCGGCAGACGACATAGCCGCAGCCGGACTTAACCACCGGCATGAACGACTTCTTTTCGTAGTCAATGCCCTCGAACTTGTCCTTATCCTTGCTGGAGAAAAAGCCGAAGCGGCCGATGAGCGACGGGTCGGACTGCTCGCTGAGCACAGTGTAGGCAAACATGCCGCAGCGGCGGATGCACTCCGTCGTGTAGTTGTCATGATTCAGGCTCACGCTCACCGTCGCAGGCGAGGACGTGATCTGGGTATTGCTGTTGGAGACGCAGCCCACCGGGCGGCCATTATCCACGCTCGTGGTGATGTACACGCCGTAAGACATGTTTCTGAGAATGCTCTTATCCATATTGCTCCTCCTTTGAGACGGTATCCGCCCCTGTTAGCTATAGTATACATCGCCTCCAAAAATCCGTCAACCAAAAAAGCGGCGCGTATCGCAAAAGCCCCTCCGGCAGCTGCCGGAGGGGCTGATGCTTTGCATCCCGCCCGGGATAGAGACGGCTTACTTCGCCGCTTCCTCAAGGCACAGGGCGACGGCCTTCTTGATGCGGCTGGAGGTCAGGCTCGCGCCCGCCACGCCGTCCACATCGAGGCTGTTGCTCTCAACGATGCTCGCCGGAACCTGCTCAAGCGCGCCCGCGGCGATGGCCTGCGTCTCTGCATTCTCAACGACCTCGACGGAGGCGATCTTGCCGCCCGCGATGACGGTCTTGACGGTCATCGGGCCATCCTGACCGTCTACGGTCGCGGTATATTCGCCGTCCTTGAGCGCGCGGCTCATGTCAAACAGGCTCTCCGTGGAGGTTTCCTTGGCAAAGAGGCTCTCGTCGAGCAGGTTGCTCGCGGGCTTGACGGTGTAGCCCTCGGCCAGCTCGCCGTTCATCACGTTGCGCGCAGCAATTTTGCCGAAGACGATCGGGCCCATGACGCCCGTGCCGCCGGAGACGAACTTGCCCCAGATGCCGCCGACGACCTCGCCAGCCGCGTACAGACCCGGGATGGCGTTGCCCGCCTCATCGAGCACCTGCATGTCGGCGTTGGCGGTGATGCCGCCCAGCGTCATCACGCACAGCGCGTGCAGGCGGATGGCGTAGTACTTCTCGCCCTCAATCTTGTTGACGGCGAGGTTGTAGGCGTTGGTCGTGCCGTCGTAGAGGCGGCCGAACTCGTCGGTGCCGCCAGCCTCAACCGCCGCGTTGTAGCTCTCGATGGTGGCCTTGAGGCTCTCGGCAGGCACGCCGATCTTCTCGGCCAGCTCCTCGATAGAGTCCGCCGTCACCTTCACATGCGCGCCGGGCATGGTGTCCTCGGCGAAGTACGCATCGTAGAAGTAGGCGCTGCCCGCAGCGCGCAGATCCTCGACGATCTTGTCCGTGAAGATGTCATACTGCACGGCGCCCGGCTGCTCCTCCAGCGCGACCTCGCGGATGGAGGGGTTGGACTCCGTCTCGTTGCAGAAGCGCTCGCCGTTCTGGTTGACAACGATGCCGCCGGTCTTCCAGGTGTAGGTGGAGGCAATGGTGCCGGTCTTGGGGTTGTCGCGGCTGACGAGGCCCATCGGGAAGGTCGGAATCGCGCTCATCGCTTCCTCGTTGAGCGCCGCGCCGACCTTCTGCATGAGCAGCAGGCCGTTGCCGTCCGCGCTGGCCGGGCCGCCCGCAAGGTAGTATTCGCCGTTCTCGACGTACTTCGCCATCAGCTTGCCATTGGCGGAGTAGCCGCCGGTGCAGACGATCACGCCGCGCTTGGCCGTATAGGTGACCTCGCCGTCCGGGCTCTCGGCCACGACGGTCAGCACCTGGCCCTTGTCGTTGGCGCGCAGCTCGGTGGCCTTGGTGTTGTAGACGACGGTGATGCGCTCATCCGCCTTGAGCAGCGTATCAAGCACCTCATGCGCGGCGGACTTGTACTGCGTCGGGTCCTTCGCGCGACACTTGTAGGTGCGCGGGATGGAGTAGAGCGCGTGCTCCGGCGCGAAGACGGCGCGGCGACCCTGCTTGTCGGTGGAGAAGGTGCAGTCCTTCAGGCCGTTCTCGTAGAGCCAGTTGAAGACCTCGGTGTCCTCGTTGCAGAACTCGGTCACCAGTTCAACGCTGGGCTTGCCGCCGAAGTCGCTGCCGGTCTTGAGGATGTCGGCGATGTAGGACTCCACGGTATCCTCAATGCCGTCCTCCTGCTGGATGATGGTGTTCGCAGCGGACATGGAACCGCTGGTGAAGTTGAGCGAGCCGCCCGTCTTGCCGGTCATCTCCAGCACGACGACATGCCCCGCGCCCTGCGCCGCGGCCTCAAGCGCCGCGGACAGACCCGCGCCGCCCGCGCCGATGATGACAACATCCGCCTCCTCGGCCATGGCCGGGATAGCAAGGGCCGCCAGCAGCAGCGCCGCGGCGAGCATCACGGAAAAGATCTTTCTCATGCGTATCCTCCTTCGTTCTTCCGTCTTTGTTTCCTCTGTGACGAATCATACGACATCTGTTCGCCGCTTCGACAAATCTACGCCGCATTTCTTCGTCCTTATGCCCATTATACACCCTCAAGCCGCTTGAGACTCAAGAGGATTCGTTAAATTCAAAACGCTTTTCGTTTTCCGGTTCTTTGCTACTCCGGCGAGCCTTTTCCTTCATTTTATCCGCCTAACATCGAAGAAAACCGCATGTTTGCCCGTCCTTCTCGCCGTTTTTTTCCGCAGCACCGGCGCGCGAAGCCTCAAGCCGCTTTGGATTTCGCGCCGCGCTCAAAAAGCGATTGCCCCACGGCGCAATGCCTGCTATAATGAAAGCCAACGGCGGTCAGTCGGTTCTGCGCTGCGCCGCACTCCATATCTGTCACGCAAGACTTTTATATAGAGAGGAACGATAGGATGAACAAGCGCCCGCTATGCCTCGCGCTGCTGTGCGCAGCGCTTCTTGCCGCCGCGCCCGCCAGCGCGCAGGCCCCTTCTCCCTCCCCTGCGGCATCCGCAGGGCCTGCCGCGTCGGAAATCCTGCAAACCGCCAAGGAGGCCAACCTCCGCAAGCAGGCCAGCACGCACAGCGACCTGCTCGAGCGGCTCAAGCAGGGCTCCCGCGTGGAGGTTCTCAGCCGCATGGAGGCGGACGGCGAAGCGTGGGCCTATGTGCGCGTGGTAAAGAGCAAGCGCGAGGGCTACATGCTCGAAAGCCTGCTTGAGCCGCTGCCCACTCCCTCGCCGACACCGACGGCGACACCCGTCCCCACGCCGACCCCCGTGCCGACGCCCTCTCCCGTGCCCGGCACGCTGTCAGGTGAAACGGTGTATGACGAGCCGCGCCTTGCCCGAACGACGGTTCGCGCCAACCTGCGAAAGAAGCCGGGCGGCGCGAAGCTGAGCGAGCTCAAAACCAACACGCTGCTGACCGTCTCAGGCGAGATCACGGATGACCGCGGCGCGCTCTGGCTGCACATTGAGGATGAGCGGGGGCAGGAGGGCTACATGCTCGCGGAGCTGACACGCCAGGTGCAGCCTGCCGTGCTGCTGCCCATCTCCGAGGAAGACGTGCGCGAGCGCTTCCCCGTCGTGGGCTTTGACCCCATCGGGGATATACAGGCCATTGAGCCCTTCACCTACACCGAGGAGGAGCTTTCCGCCTACAGTACGCTGCGCCCCGGCGACCGCTCCAGGGCCGTACTGAGCCTGCGCAAACGGCTCTACGAGCTGGGCTACTATGCCAAGCCGAACGAGAACACGCTCTACACCGAGTCCACCGCCGACGTGGTGGCCATGTTCCAGCGCGACGTGGGGCTTGAGCCGACGGGCGAGGCCGACCCGCATACGCAGGCCATGCTCTACGACGAGCGCACGCCCGCGCGCGAGGGCAGCCCGCAGGAGGTGAAGTACCTCTCCAACAGGAGCGACGCGCCGCTGCAAATCCTGCGCGCGGAAGTCACGTCCTACAGCTTTTACGGCAGCATCCAGCTCTCCGCGGAAAACAAGACCGGCGGCAAGCTGACGCGCTTCGGCGTGAAGATCATCCCCTACATGAGCGACGGCACGCCCGCCGATATGGCCGAAACCTTTGCGGAGGAAATCGAGCGCGAGTACAGAATCAAGGGGCTGTCCGTCGGTGCGGGCAATAGCTACTCCGACTTTGCCACCAACGGTCTGGAGGATGACGGCATCTGGCCGCATCACTTCCAGGTCAGCCGCAAGATCTACTTCACCGGTGCGCAGCTCGCCGTCTGCTGGTATCGCTCCGGCGGCCGCAACGTCTACATCGACGACGACCAGATGATCTTCGTCGAGGCAGGCAAGGGCGCGGGCGAGAGCTTCATGCACACCCTGCCCATCGAGGTCAGCGACAGCGAGCGCGCCGAGGCCGCCAAGTGGGAGCTGGGCTTTGTGACGCGCTATGTGCTGCCCGCCTATCAAGCGCACTACGGCCTCCCGCAGGGCGCGTGGATCAAGAGCGTTGCGGAGGGCTCTCCCGC
>JALFHA010000202.1 GCA_022776785.1 Clostridiales bacterium
ACATTCTCCATGCTCTTGAGGAAGACGACGGTGTGACGGTCCATCTCCACGAGCAGATCATTGGCGGCGCGCGGCACAAGCTCCTCGAGCATGTTGAAGGCTGTCTCCGTCTCCGTCTGCAAAATCTGGAAGGTGAGCACGCAGCGCTCGCGGTTCATCTCAATCTGATGCTCATGCGCCAGCGCCTCCAGCTCGGAGCCGGCCAGCTCCTCGCGCAGCACGCGGCGATAGACATCGTAGCGGCTCTGAATCGGCGCCTCGCCGCGGCCCATCGACTGCACCATCGCGCCGGCCAGCACGATGCAGTCGTGCGTCGCCGCGCCCTGCGCATCGGCGCAGAGGATCAGCTCCGGCGTGATGCCGATCATCAGGAAGGTCTTGCCCTCGAAGGCCACGGGCATACCGGGCTCCATAAACTCAGGAAGGTTGATCTTGCCGCGGTTTTCCTCCGGCAGCAGCACAGTTCCCTCCGTATCCAAAAGCCAAAGCGGCTGCATCAGCCGCGCGAGCACCTGCTGAATCTGGTTCAAAAATCGCTTTTCAGGTATCATCGACCATTCTCCTTTCGAGAACGCACACACACTTTCTGCAACTCGCAGACATTATACCGTATAAGTGTTCAAAAATCCATAGATTTAAAAAAATATTTACGCATTTTTGGTAAACAATGCCGGTATTTTGTTCAGCTTCTACAAAAAATCGCCAAAACGGGAAAAGCCCGTCCGCATCAGGCAATGCGGACGGGCAGAAATCTGCGCCGAAAGGGGGATGATCAGCGGTTGAGGATGCTCAGCTCGCTGTCCTTGTCGAAGAAGTGCAGGCGGTTGGTCTCGAAGGCCACCTTGACGGTGTTGCCCGTGCGGGACACGCTGCGCGGATCGACGCGGGCGACGACGTTGCCGTCCTTGCCGGTGGTCTTGAGGTAGAGGTAGGTCTCGGAGCCCATGAGCTCGACGACCTCAACCTTCGCCTCGACGAGGTTGCCGTCGGCGGTGGAGAGGAAGCGCTCCTCGTCGTGGATGTTCTCAGGACGGATGCCCATGACAACTTCCTTGCCGATGTAGGACTCATCGACCAGCTTGCGAACCTTGGCGTCCGGCACCTTGATGGCATTGTCGCCGAACTCAGCCCACACACCGTCAGCCTTCTTGACGAGCTTGGCGTTGAAGAAGTTCATCTGCGGGCTGCCGATGAAGGAGCCGACGAACAGGTTGGCCGGGTAATCGTAGAGGTTCTGCGGGGTATCGACCTGCTGGATGAAGCCGTCCTTCATGACAACGATACGGGAAGCCATGGTCATAGCCTCAGTCTGGTCGTGCGTAACGTAGATGAAGGTCGTCTGCAGGCGCTGATGGAGCTTAGTGATCTCGGTACGCATCTGCACGCGCAGCTTCGCGTCGAGGTTGGACAGCGGCTCGTCAAAGAGGAAGACCTTCGGGTCGCGGACGATGGCGCGGCCGAGGGCGACGCGCTGACGCTGGCCGCCGGACAGAGCCTTCGGCTTGCGGCTGAGCAGCTGCTCAATGCCCAGGATCTTGGCCGCCTCGCGGACCAGCTTGTCGATCTCGTCCTTGGGCTTCTTGCGCAGCTTGAGGCCGAACGCCATGTTGTCATACACCGTCATGTGCGGGTAAAGCGCATAGTTCTGGAACACCATGGCGATGTCGCGGTCCTTCGGGGCCACGTCGTTCACGAGACGATCGCCGATGTAGAGCTCGCCCTCGGAGATTTCCTCCAGACCGGCGACCATGCGCAGCGTGGTGGACTTGCCGCAGCCGGACGGGCCGACCAGAACGATAAACTCCTTGTCCTCAATGTCCAGGCAGAAGTCGGAAACGGCGGTGACGTTGCCAGAATAAATCTTGTAGATGTGATTCAGCTTCAGGCTTGCCATGTGAAGAAATCCCCTTTCACGTCGGTCAGTTTCAAGAGTGCACATCCAGCGTCGGTCAAGACGAACCCCGGCGCTTTGATTGAGTTTATTATACATGTTCTTAAATGGTTTTGCA
>JALFHA010000066.1 GCA_022776785.1 Clostridiales bacterium
GAGACTGTCTGGGGGGATGCGCGTGAATCAGGCGATAGAGCGCCGGGTGCTTCTGGCGGCGGACTACATCGCTTCAAGCGGGGCCACGGTGCGGCAGGCCGCCCGCGTGCTGGGCGTGTCGAAATCGACGGTGCACAAGGATTTGCAGACGCGCCTGCCGCAGCTGAGCGCGCCGCTGGCCCGCGAGGTGGCGGCGGTGCTCGGCAAAAACAAGGCGGAGCGCCATCTGCGCGGCGGCGAGGCGACGCGCAGGCGATACGCCCGTCTGCGCGAGACCCACGAGCAGGAAAACGAAGGGACCCCAACGGAATACGCATCCGGCACAGGCCGGGAATAAAGGAGTAACCATGTTTGGCATCGATGAACTGGGAATGGATTTGGGCACGTCCACGCTGCACATCGTGGTACGGGGAAAGGGCCTCGTGCTCAGCGAGCCGGCCTATGTGACCTACGACCGGCAGACGCGGGACGTCGTCGCCGTGGGCGAGGAGGCGCGCCGGATGCTCGGCCGCACGCCGGCGGGGCTGGCGGTCGAGCGCCCGCTGCGCGACGGCCGCATCCGCAGCTTTGACCTGGTGAGCAAGATGCTGCGCTACATGATGCGCAAGGTCATCGGCAAGCGTGCGGCGTTCCGCCCGCGGCTGCTGCTGGCGCTGCCGGGCGGCATGGCCCCCAGCGAGAGGCAGACGCTCGTGGATGTGCTGGTGGACGCGGGCGTGCGCAGCGTCGTGCCGGTGGATGAGTGCGTGGCCTCCGCAATCGGCGGGGGGCTGCGCATCGACCAGCCCTATGGCCGCATGAACATCGACGTGGGCGGCGGCAGGACGAACGTCTCCGTCTTTTCGCTCGGGCACCAGATCGTCTGGGATGTGCTGGACGTCGGCGGCGACAAGTTCGACGATGCGATCATCGATTACCTGCGCAAGAAGCACAATCTGCTCATCGGCGAGCGCACGGCGGAGGAGCTGAAGATCAACATCGGCTCGGCGCGGATGCGCGGCGTGCGTCTGGAGATGGACGCCTGCGGGCGCAGCCTCGTCTCCGGCCTGCCGCGTGCGGTGTCGGTCAACTCCGAGGAGATGATCGAGGCGCTGTCCGAGCCGCTGCGCGAGTTGGTTAACGACCTGCACCGCATCATCGAGCGCACGCCGCCCGAGCTGGCGAGCGATATCTTTGACGAGGGCATTACGCTCAGCGGCGGCGGCGCACAGCTCTTCGGGCTGGCTGAGGAGATCTCCGAGCAGCTGGGCATCCGCACGACGCTGGCTGATGAGGCAGACCTGTGCGTGGCGCACGGGCTGAGCGCGCTCATCGACGACCCCGATCGGTACGAGAACATCGACCTGATTGCCGGCGGGCGCAGCGATCTGGGGCGCAATGAATGACGACGCGCACAGCGCGCGTCAGGAAGGGATGGACACCAATGGAGCACGAGAAGATTGAGCGCATCAACGAGCTTGCCCGCAAGAAAAAGACCGTGGGCCTGACGGCGGCGGAGCAGGAGGAGCAGGCGGAGCTGCGCGCGCAGTACCTGCGGGAATTCCGCGCGAATATGGAGGACACGCTTCGCCGCGTGCGCGTGGAGCAGGCGGACGGCACCTACACGCCGCGGGTCAAGCAGGACAAGCTGAACAGATACTATTTTGCGGCTAAAATCTAGCTTTGCAGAATCAGCCCCGTTTCAATCGTAGGATGCTTCGCATCCTGCTCTGAAACTGCTTTTTCTTTTGAACAATAAGGGAACATTGGGCTGCCGCCCAAACCTGCTTGAGGGATTTCATTCCTCAAACTCCCTTCTTCGCTTCGCGCTTATATTCGAGCTTTTAAGTGCAAGACAGTATGAAAGGAAAAGGATGGAGAATGCAGAGTGGGTCGGAAGTGGGAGCGGGCACTGCCCGCTTCTTTATCAGTCCGAACCGAGATAGGCGGCCTTCACGTCCTCGTTAACGAGCAGCTCCTCGCCGGTGCCAGTCATGGTGATGTGGCCGGTCTCCATCACGAAGCCGTAATCCGCGCAGCGCAGCGCGGCGTTCGCGTTCTGCTCGATGAGAAGGATGGTGATGCCCTCGCTCTTGAGGTCACGGATGATGGAGAAGATATCCCGCACGACCAGCGGGGCGAGGCCCAGCGAGGGCTCGTCCATCATCATCAGCTTGGGCTTGGCCATCATCGCGCGGCCGACGGCCAGCATCTGCTGCTCGCCGCCGGAGAGCGTGCCCGCCAGCTGCCACTCGCGCTCCTTGAGGCGGGGGAAGCGCTGATAGATGTCCTTGATGCCTTCCTCGATTTCATCCTTGTCCTTGCGCAGATACGCGCCGATCTTGAGGTTCTCCTTGACGGTGAGGTTGGCGAACACGCGCCGCCCCTCCGGCACCAGCGCGATGCCCTCCGCCACGATCTTCTGCGAGTTGAGCGAGGTGATGTCCCGGCCCATGAAATTGATGCTGCCGGAGCTGGGGCGCACAAGCCCGGAAATCGCGCGCAGCGTCGTCGATTTGCCCGCGCCATTGGCGCCGATGAGCGTGACGATCTGCCCCTGATGCACGTCGAAGCTGATGCCCTTGAGCGCCTCGATGCCGCCGTAATTCACCTTCAGGTCGGTGACCTTGAGCATGTTCATTCTTCATCCACCCCCAGATACGCCGCGATGACGGCGGGATTGTCGCGCACCTCTTTGGGCGTGCCCTCGGCAATCTGCTTGCCGAAATCGATGACGTAAATGCGGTCGGAGATGCCCATCACCAGCTTCATGTGGTGCTCGATCATGAAGACGGTGAGGCCGAAGCGCTCCTTGATGTCCCGGATGAACACGCCCAGCTCCTCGGTCTCCTGCGGGTTCATGCCAGCGGCGGGCTCGTCGAGCAGCAGGAGCTTGGGATGCGTCGCCATCGCACGCACGATCTCCAGACGGCGCTGCTGGCCGTAGGGGAGGGAGGTCGCCAGCTCGTCGGCCACGCCGTCGAGGCCCACGATTTTCAGCAGTTCCATCGCCTCCTCGCGCATCTGGTGCTCCTCCTTCGTGTTCAGGCGGAGTGTCGCGGTGAAGACGTTGCTGGTGCGGCGCATGTGCATGGCGATGAGCACGTTGTTAAAGACTGTCTGGCTCTTGAACAGGCGGATGTTCTGGAACGTGCGGGCGATGCCCATGGCGGTGATCTTGTCCGGCGTGTTGACGACGCGCTTGGTGTACACGCCGGCGTTTTCGCCCGCGTAGTCGCGCTTCATCTTGCCGGTTGGGTAGTTCTCGGCGATGGTCTTGCCCATGAAGTCCACGCGACCGTTGGTCGGCTCGTACACGCCCGTGATGCAGTTGAACGCGGTGGTCTTGCCCGCGCCGTTGGGGCCGATGAGCGCGACGATCTCGCCCTCGTTCACATCCATCGAGAGGTTATTAACCGCGACGACGCCGCCGAACTGCATCGTCACGTTTTCCACATGCAATACGTTGTTCATCCCTTTGTGCCCTCCTGCTTCTTCTTTTTGCGGGGCGTAACCAGATCCCACAGCTCACGCTCGCCCATGATGCCCTTGCGGAAGAACAGCACGACGATCATGATGACGATGGAGAAGACCACCATGCGGAAGCCGGAGCGCAGGAAGGGCACCTTGAACGTGCCGCCGAAGAGATAGGTTTCCGTATCGAGGAAGCGCAGCCACCATTCGCTGCACGCGATGAACAGGAAGCTCGCCAGCACGGAGCCGGAGATGGAGCCCATGCCGCCGATGACGACGATGAGCAGGATCTCGTAGGTCATGGAGGACTTGAAGGCGTTGGCCTGCAGCGAGCCCTGATACATCGCCAGCAGCGCGCCGCCCACGCCCGCGAAGAACGAGGAGATGACGAACGCCATCTGCTTGTGGTGGAACAGGTTGATGCCCATGGCCTCGGCGGCGATTTCGTCGTCGCGAATGGCCTTGAACGCGCGCCCGTAGGTGGAATTGATGAGCAGCACGATGAGCCCTATGCAGATGACCGCCGCCAAGAACGGCTGGAGCACCGTGGTGAAGGTGGGGTAGGTCTTGAGCAGGTTGGAGCCGTTGGTGACGGGGCCGAGCGCGTCCCACTGGATGATGGCGCGGATGATCTCGGCAAAGCCCAGCGTGGCAATGGCGAGATAGTCGCTCTTGAGCCGCAGCACGGGCAGGCCGATGAGCGCGGCCAGCACCGCTGCCAGCAGGCCCGCCGCGAGGATGCCCACGAGCGCGGGCACGGTGAAGGGGATGATGCCGCCGTCATAGTACTGGTAGACGGCCATGCGCTTGGCCATCGGGATGGTGAGCACGGCGTAGGTGTACGCGCCCACGAGCATGAAGCCCGCCTGCCCCAGCGAGAACAGACCGGTGAAGCCGTTGAGCAGGTTCATGGAGACGGCGATGAGCGCGTAGATGGCGCCCTTCTTGAGCACGGTGATGAGCATCGAGCGCTTGCCGAAGGACTGCTCCAGCAGGTACAGCACGACGAACATCGCAATCAGCAGGGCGACGTTGATGAGGTTCTTTGTCGATTTTTTCATGCCGCTCACCTCAAACCTTCTCAGAAGTCTTTTCGCCGAACAGGCCGGTGGGCTTGAACAGCAGAATGACAATCAGCAGCGCGAAGGTGAAGGCGTCGGAGAAGGTGGTGTAGCCCAGCGCCTTGATGATGTTCTCGCAGATGCCGATGATGAACGCGCCGATGACCGCGCCGGGGATGGAGCCGATGCCGCCGAACACCGCGGCGACGAACGCCTTAAGGCCCGGCATGGCGCCGACGGTCGGCGTGACGGACGTGTAATTGGAGAAGTACAGCACGGAGCCGACAGCCGCCAGCAGCGAGCCGATGATGAACGTGGTAGAGATGACGTTGTTGATCTTGATGCCCATCAGCTGCGCGGTTTCAAAATCCTTGGAGACGGCGCGCATCGCCATGCCGATTTTCGTCTTCTGGATGATGGCGACCAGTGCGATGACAAGCAGGATAGTCAGCACCGGGGTGACGAGGGTGACGACCTTGGTGCTCGCCGTACCGATGGTGATGGACTGGGAGATGTAGGGGATGGTGGGGTACTGCTTAGCCAGACCGCCGGTCACATACCACATCAGGTTTTGCAGCAGGTAGGACACGCCGATGGCCGAGATCATGACCGACATGCGCGGCGCGGTGCGCAGCGGCTTGTAGGCGACTCGCTCGACGGTGAAGCCCAGCAGCACCGTCAGCGCCACCACCAGCGGGATGGCAAACTGCACGGGCAGGGCGGCGGCGATGTACACCATGAAGAAGCCCGCCGCGGTGAAGATGTCGCCGTGGGCAAAGTTGATCAGGCGCAGGATGCCGTATACCATCGTGTAGCCGACGGCGATGAGCGCATACTGTCCGCCGACGGATATGCCCGAGAGCAGGTAAGGCAGCATTTTGTCACACCTGTTTAGAATGCCTCCGTCTTGTAATTGAGACTCGCTACCCCGGATGAGCGGTCTCCCGCGTTCGCCGGAAACGAAGACGCCGAACCCGCGCTTTTGCGGGTTCGGCAGGATGGGCGATGACAGGAGACGGCGAGGCGCGCCTTACTTGGCG
>JALFHA010000092.1 GCA_022776785.1 Clostridiales bacterium
CCTTAATTGTAGAAGACCCACTTCTTCTCGGTCGCCTGCAGCAGCTTCGTCAGTGCCAGAATGATGACCAGCATGCACACCACAATGGCCGCGCCATAGCCGCGGTTGTTGTAGGTGAACGCATTCTGATAGAACACATACACGACGGACTGCACCGACGGCAGCGCCTGGTTCGAGTTGTCCATGACCATGAAGGGCAGGTCGAATACCTGAAGCGCGCCGATGATGCGCGTCTGCAGCACGAAGAAGATGGTCGGGCTGAGCAGCGGGATGGTGACGGTGAAGAACTGGCGGATGCCCGTCGCGCCGTCGATATCCGCCGCCTCGTAGTAGTCGTGCGGGATTTCCTGCAAGCCGCCGAGGAAGAGGATCATGTTGTAGCCCAGAATCGACCATACGCCGATGACGGCAATAGAAATCCACGCGATTTTCGGGTCGGAGATCCACGCAATGTCCGTGCCCAGCAGGTTGTTGAGCAGGCCGAACTTCTGGTTGTACATGAACTTCCAGACCATGGCGACCGCCGCAGGCGCGGTGACCATCGTTCTCAGCGACGAGCGGCTGCGGGGCAAACACGTCGGAGCAGAGCTTGCCGACGAATTCCATCGCCTTCTTGGTGTTATCGTCGTTCCAGCCGGAGGTCTTCTTGTCCTCACTGATGACGTAACCGCCGAAGTCATAGACGATGTTGAACCAGCCGTCCTGGTCGTTGGTGGTGTTCATGGCCGCGCCGTAGAATTCGCCATTGCCCGCCTCGGTGATGGCCTTGCCGGCGGCGTAGTAGTCGTCCCACGTCCAGCTCTCATCCGGGTACGCGACGCCGCACTTGTCAAAGAGGGCCTTGTTGTACAGCAGCGCGATGGTGTCGTGATCCTTGGGCATGGCGTACTGCTTGCCCTTGTAGCTGTACAGCTCGCTGATGCCCTGATAATAGTTCTCCATCTTGACAACGTCGGACTTTTTGATGTACTTGGTCAGGTCCAGCAGCATGTCGTTCTCCATGTACATCTGCGCGGAGTTGGAGTGCATCCAGAAGACGTCCGGCAGGGAGCCGCCGGTTGCGCCGGCCTCCAGCAGCGTCCAGTACTCGTCCCAGGTGACGACCTGGATGTTCACGTTGATGCCGGACTACTCGGTCCACAGGTCGGCGATGGCCTGCAGGCCCGGGAGCTGCACATTATCCCAGATCTTGACTTCCAGCACCTCAACGCTCGCGCAGGAAAGCGCAAACACGAGGCTCAGCAGGCAAACGATCGCGGCAGTTTTCTTCATAATGATCCTCCTTTGGTGTCCTCTCAAGTGTTCTTCGCATGGCAACGTCTATCGTGATGTCTCCCGGCCGGGAAAGACAAAAGCGATGCAGATTTCTTGGACATATCGCTCGATTCTGGAGAAATGGATTGTCAACATGAACAAATCACATCTCGCTTTTTTCAACAGGATTATACCAACTCCACGTCGAAAAATGAATGAAGCTGTGCGACATTTCATATCCCAGTTTGTCTGAATCCGTCGAAATACATTGAAATCAGGTCGCATTTGGGTATATAATTGCATCAAGCATCCGGGAAGGACGGTGAAAGCCATGCCAAAGATGGTAGACAGCCACAAGCTCAAGTTCAGCGTCTTTCAGGACGAGCGCTTCGTCGATCTGAATCTGTATCAGTTCGGCTGGGAGCGCTGTGCGCCGCTGCATTCCTTCGGGCCTCACATCCGCAACCACTATCTGTTTCACTACGTCATCTCCGGCAAGGGCGTGCTCCATGCCAACGACACGCGCTACGAAATTGAAGGCGGCGCAGGCTTTCTCATCACCCCGGGCGAGGTGACTACCTACACCGCCGACGAGGCGTGCCCATGGGAATACGCGTGGATTGAATTTGACGGGTTGTCCGTTCCCGGCTGCCTGACACAGGCGGGGCTGAGCGCCAGCCAGCCGGTATACAGACCCGTGACCCGGGAAGCCGGTGCGCAGCTGCAGAGCCAGATGATGACCATCATCGACCACAACACCGATTCTGCCATGCACCTGATCGGCCAGGGCTTCATCTTTCTTGACCTGCTCGTGCGCGGCAGCGGCTATCAGGAGACGAGCAGCGGCAAGCGCCTGCGCGATTTCTACATGAAGGAGGCCGTCTCCTTCATCGAGCAGCACTACCACGAGGATATCTCCATTGAGGACATCTCCGCCTTCTGCGGCCTTGACCGCAGCTATTTCGGGCGCATCTTCCGCGATACGATGGGCGCATCGCCCCAGCGCTTCCTGATGATCTACCGCATGGCGAAGGCGCAGCAGCTGCTCAAGGAAACCAGGCTGTCCATCGGTGAGATCAGCGTCATGGTCGGGTATGCCAATCAGCTTCACTTCTCCCGCGCGTTTAAGGAGTGTTGCGGCGTCTCTCCGCGGGAGTACAGGCAGCAGCACTTCATCGCGCCGGGTGGGATGCCAAAAGCCTGATTGCCCATTCCCTGCGAATGCGCTGCTCATGTGACGCTCATCCCCTCCGAAATGCTGCGACTTCCGTTGCTTTGCAATCGAGGCTGGAGCTGGCCCACCAGTTCGGGAGCATGAGCATTCCCGCGCTGGCGGTCATGAAGAACGGTCATATCGTCCATCAGGCGGTGGGCACACGCCCCCGCAGTGCGATCGAGTCCATGATATATGATACTGATCTCTGTTAAAAAGATAGGATAACAGGCGCGAAGCGAAGAAGGGAGTCTGAGGGATGAAATCCCTCAGGCAGGTTTGGGCGGCAGCCCAACGTACTCCGTTGATAAAGCGTTTTTGCAAAGTAGTCAGGGAGCGAAGCGAGGCCTGACGGTGAATTTAGGATGAACCAACGGGGATACCGGAAGCAATGTTTTTATCCAAGAACAGTATGACGCGCCCATCCTCCCGGATCTGGGAGAATGGGCGCTGCTTGATTATCTGCTTAAGCGCAATCATGACCACCGGCTTAACCGGTGGTCATGATGAACCTATAGAAAATTGCGTCCCCACCGGCCTCGAGGGAAAAGAGGTCGAGGATGCAGAGTTGGTCGGGAGTGGGAGCGGGCACTGCCCGCTTTTTACACAGTATGGCGGTGCGGCTGCTGCCTGTCAAAGCCCTGCTGCGGAGCTATTCCCTCGGCAAGCCCCGCAGCAGGCGGCCTGCATACAGGCGCAGCCGCTGGCGCAGCGTCATCCTGCGAACGAGCGCACGGTATACGCGCCCGGCGTGCTCCACCTGAGCGGGCTTCAGGCGATGGCCGCTGTAGGCGGCGATGCACAGCGCCTTGCCCAGCCGCGTGAGCGGCGGCTGGCCGCCGAGAAGCTCCTGTGCGCGCAGCAGGAAGGATGCGGGTCCCTCGCCCGGGCCGACCTGTATGCCCATGCAGGACAGGGCCTGCGTGATGGCGGCTGTCCAGATGAGCAGCTGGCTGTTCGCGCTGTCCTCCCTCGCGCAGCGCGTCGCGGGCGCGCACAGGTACAGTCGCAGCGCGATCAATCCAGCGAGAAGCAGCAGGAAAAGCAGCAGCCAGAGCAGCGGCGCAGGCTGATCGGGCGCGTCCGGGGGCGGCGTGGGCGACGGCGGCGCGATGGGCGTAGGAGTCGGCTCGGCTGTCGGCGTGGGACTGGGGGATGGCGTCGGCGTGCTTTCATCGCCGCGCGCCTCATCCTGCTCAGGCGAGGGCGTGGGCTCGGCCGTCGGCGAGGGGGAAGGCGTCGGTGTTTCGTCCGGCGTATCCTGCGGCCCGCCGTCCGGTTCGTTCCCGTCCTGACTGTCGTCCTCCGGCGGCGGCTGGGAGCCGTCGGGCGGCTCCGGATCGCGGGCAGCCTCGCCCAGCCCCGGCGTGGGGTCAAACGGCAGCCAGCCGAAGCCGCTGAAATAGACCTCCACCCAGGCGTGTGCGTTCTTCTGCGTCACGCGCGCCAGACCGTCTGCATCCGGCTCGGCGACATAGCCCTCCACATAGCGAGACGGCAGGCCGATAGCGCGCGCCATGACCGCCATGGCGCTGGCAAAGGAGGTGCAGTAGCCCCGCTGCTCCTCGAGCAGAAACCAGGAGACGAAGTCCTGCCCGGAGGGCGGCACGCTCTGGCTGAGCGTGTAGGCGAAGTGGTTTTGCAGATAGGCGCACAGCGCGGCGGCGCGGTCAAAGTCGTTTTCCGCCGAAGCGGTCACCTGAGCGGCAAGCGCATACACGCGTGAATCGATGCCTTCCGGCAGGGCGAGATAGGCTGCGCATACGTCGTCCCAATAGGGGTCGCGCACATCGGCGGCGGAGAGCACGGCGCGGCGGATGCCCGGCGTGGAGCCGTCCATCACGCGGCCGCTGAAGACGTAGCTGTCGCCGGCCTGCAGGCTGCGCGTGGCAAAGACCTCGCTGGCCGGGGAGAAGTAGGCCACCAGATTCTCGCCCTGCGGCGCGCCGAAGCGCTGCGTGAGGTAGAGCGTGCTGGCGGCGTCTGCGTGCATGAGCACGGTGATGGTGCGCGCGCCCGGCAGCAGTGAAAGCAGCTCCGCATCCGGGCGCTGCAAATCAAACAGGTCGCGCCGCAGCGCGGCAAAGCGCGGGCTGACGTAGAGATACCGCCTGCCGGAGGTGGTATCCTCCCACGCATGGCCGGTATAGCTGTTCCTGACCGCGCCGCGCAGCAGCGTGCGTGAGGGGGCTGAAACCTGCATCACGGCGTCATCCGTCGGGCTGGCCGGGCCGCCGAGCTGAGAGGAGCCCAGCGACTGATAGCCTGTGCCGCTGAGCGAAAACGCCGTGCGCGGCTCCGTGAAGAAGAGATAGTCGTCAAGCGCCTGCCGAACGCGCGCCGCAATGCCGGTCAGCGCCGGGGAGGTCTGCCCGGAAAGCGGCAGCAGCGCCAGCGTGAGCGCCAGCACCAGCGCAGTCAGCGCGATGAGCCGCCGCTGGGATACGCCCGGCGCGCGGGCGGAGAGCAGCAGGGCCAGCAGGATGGGCAGCAGCGAGAGCGGGCTGGCGTCGCCGCCCAGAAACGACACGGCAAACAGCAGCGCGATGCACAGCAGCGCCAGCGGGAAGAAGGCCTGCTCGCTGCGCGAGAGCGACGCGCCCACGCCGGTGAGCGCCAGACAGAGCAGCAGCACGACGGGCCGCGAGTAGGCGGCCAGCGCGAGGGGCTGGCCGTTGGCCGCCAGCGTCAGCGCCGTGCCGATGGCGGGAAGCTGGGCGCGAAAGGAAAAAACCACCGCGGCCATGGCGGCCAGCAGCAGCGGATAGGCCAGCGCGCGCAGGCGGGGCAGGCAGTCAAGCGCGGCAAAGAGCAGCGCCACGGAGCCACAGCAGATCAGGATGAGCGGCACGGGCGCGGACAGCCCCAGCGAGAGCGCCAGAGGATAGACGCAGCCCGCGCCGATGCAAAGCGTCGTCAGCGCGTGCAGGAGCAGGTGCTCTGGGGGAGAGAAGAGGGGTGTTTTCATGGCTTAACCTCGAAGGGAGATGTGCGTCGTTTCCACGCCGCTCACCAGCAGCAGGTGCAGAAGCTGCGCCTGCTCGCCCTCCGGCTCCCCGGGGGAGACGAGCGTGAAGCGCGTGTGCGGCCCCATGCGCGACAGGGCGATGGCCGCGTCGGCGATCATGGGGGTCAGGCGCGTGGTGAGGATGACCGTCGAGCCGGTGCGCCGCATCCGCCGCGAGGCGAGCAGCAGCACGCGGGAGAAATCCTCCTCGCGGGTGAAGCGCTCCTGCGAGAGCGCCTCGAGCATGGCGGGCAGCGCATGGCTCTCCTGCCCGGAGAGCTCGCGCGGCACGTCGCCGCTGAGCGGCAGGCGGGCGATGTGTCCGTCGCTGAGCAGCGAGGAGAGCACGCCCGCGCAGCATTCGCACAGCGCATCGATGGCGGCGGGGCGCAGCGCGTCGGGCACGCCGGGCGCGCCGCAGTCGAGCAGGATCAGCGCGTCCGGGCGCTGGGGCGTCTCATAAGTGCGCACCATCAGCGTCTGGCGGCGCATGGACAGCTTCCAGTGCACGCGCTTGAGGTCGTCGCCCTCCTGCCAGGCGCGCACATCCTCGGGGGTTGTGCGGTCGGCCTGCGCGCGCTGGGCCGCGCCGGTCTCGCCCTCGCCCGGGGAAAAGCGCAGCGGCGCCGTCTTGACGCAGCGGGGCACGACCATCACGCTCGCCAGCGGCGCGCGCACCCGGCGGGATACGGAAAACAGGCCGAAGCAGTCGCCAAAGCGCACGCGCATCGCGCCCACGGCGTACACGCCGACGTGCGGACAGGGAAACGCGTTGTCGCTGACGGTTTCGCCCATCAGGCGCAGCGGCAGGGAGTATTCGCTCTGCCGCCCGCTGGGCAGGCATACCCGCAGCGAAAGCGGGGCCAGCGGCAGGGGCAGCGGCAGGCGCGCTGAAAACGTGTAGCGGCAGCTTCCGCCGCGCTCCGCCTTGGCGCCCTCCACCTGCTGCTCCATGCGGCACAGCAGCGCGGCGAGCACGGTGCACGCGAGCGACAGCGCCCACGCGATGAGCGCCGCGCCGCCCATCAGCATCGCTCCGGCGCTGCCCACGGACAGCGCGACGACGAGCATCAGCGCGCCGAAGAGCAGCGTATACAGCCCGCGCGCGGTCATTTGAGCCTCACGGGAACGCGCACGCCGCTCATCAGCTCGCCCAGCACCTGCTCGGGCGTATAGCCGCGCATCCGCGCGTCGGCGGAGAGCACAAACCGGTGGCACAGCACGCTCTCGGCCATGCGCTGCACGTCCTCGGGGATGACATAATCGCGTCCGCACAGCAGCGCGCTGCCCTGTGAGGCGCGCAGGAGCGCAATGGCCGCGCGGGTGCTCGCGCCGAGGGTGAGATATTCGCTCCTGCGCGTGGCCGCGCAGATGGAGGCGACATACGCGCGCAGCTCCTTCGCGCAGTAGACCTGCTTGGTCTGCTGCTGCATTGCCAGCACGTCCTCCGCCGTGCAGACCGCGCTGAGCGCGGCCATCGGGCTGCTCTCGCCGCAGTAGCGGTCGAGGATGTCCATCTCGTCCTCCACGGACGGGTAGCCGATGGAGATGCGCATGAAGAAGCGGTCCATCTGCGCCTCGGGCAGCGGATAGGTGCCCACGAAATCGACGGGGTTCTGCGTCGCCAGCACCATGAACGGCCGGGAGAGCGGATAGGTCACGCCGTCCACCGTCACCTGCCGCTCCTCCATGACCTCCAGCAGCGCGCTCTGCGTCTTGGGCGAGGTGCGGTTGATCTCGTCGGCCAGCACGATCTGGCTCATGATCGCGCCGGGGCGGAACTGCATCTCGCCCGACAGGCTGGGCATCGTGTAGCCGGTGATGTCCGAGGGGGTGACGTCCGGGGTGAACTGGATGCGCCGGAACGAGCAGGACAGCGAGCGCGCCAGCGCGCTGCACAGCGTCGTCTTGCCGACACCGGGCACGTCCTCGATGAGCACATGGCCCTCGCACAAAAGCGCTGTGAGCAGCAGCTCGACGACCTCATCCTTGCCGACGACGGCGCGGGCGATGTTCTGCTTGAGCGCGGTAACAACTGAATGGGATGTCTGCATGAGCGAATCTCCTTTTGACACACTTTGACCCAAAATCGTCTCTATTATAAGGGAAACGCGTCAATTTGGCAAGCAGGCCCGCCGCCCCTTGAAACGCGCGGGCGTTTTTGCTACAATATAAGGCAAACAGCGCTGATGCGGCGCACACGGGAGGCAAAGGCATGGACGGGGTTTTGGAGAGGCTACTTGACGGGGAGCCGGTATCCGGGCAGGCGCTCAGCGAGGAGCTGGGCGTGACCCGCGCGGCGGTGTGGAAGCAGATCGAGCAGCT
>JALFHA010000105.1 GCA_022776785.1 Clostridiales bacterium
GTCGAAGGTATCCCTCTTTTCCTGTTTTTTATAATGCGAACAGCATTACTCCTCCGGCTTCGCGCCGATGACCGCCTTGATGCGGCGCACGCCCGCGGAGGAGGACTCCTCCTTCTGAATCTTGAAGCTCACCAGCTCGCCAGTGTGGGAGGCGTGCGGGCCGCCGCAGATCTCCTTGGAGAACGCGCCCATCGTGTACATGCGCACGCGCTCGCCATACTTGCTCTCGAACAGGCCGATCGCACCCTCGGCCTTCGCCTCAGCGACGGTCGTCTCAGTCATGACGATGGGCGCATCCGCCTTGATCCACTCGTTGACCAGCGCCTCGACCTGCGCCAGCTCGTCCTTGGTGACCTTGCGGCCGAAGGAGAAGTCAAAGCGCAGGCGCTCGGCGGTGATGTTGGAGCCCTTCTGCGCAACCTCGTCGCCCAGCACGCGGCGCAGCGCGGCGTGCAGCAGATGGGTGGCGGTGTGCAGACGCGCGGTCTGCGCGCTGTGGTCGGCAAGGCCGCCCTTGAAGCGCTGCTCCGCGCCCGCCTGGGAGAGCTTCTGGTGCGCCGCGAAGTGATCGGCGAAGCCCTTCTCATCGACGGTGAGGCCCTTTTCGGCCGCCAGCTCACGGGTCATCTCGATGGGGAAGCCATAGGTATCGTAGAGGTGGAACGCGCTCACGCCGTCGATGACCTTGTTCTCGCCCAGACGGGAGACCAGCTTGTCAAACTCCTTCTCGCCCTGGCGCAGCGTGCGGGCAAAGCGGCTCTCCTCGAGCTTGAACTGCTCGAGCACGAACTTCTCATTCTGGCGCAGCTCGGGATAGACCTCGGCATACTGGTCGATGATGACCTTCGCGATCTCCGCGGTGAAGCCCTCGGGCATGCCCAGCCCCATGCCGTAGCGCACGGCGCGGCGGATGAGGCGGCGCAGCACATAGCCCTGATCGACGTTGCTCGGGCTCACGCCGCGCGGGTCGCCCATGATGAAGGTCGATGTGCGCAGGTGATCGGCGATGATGCGGAAAGCCCTCGTGGTCGCCTCGTCCGCGCCATACTCCTTGCCGGAGAGCTCGGAGATCTTGGCGAGGATGCCGGTGAAGGCGTCCGTCTCGTAGACGGTCTTGGCGCCGTTGAGCGTGCAGATGGTGCGCTCAAGGCCCATGCCGGTATCGACGTTCTTCTTCTCCATCGGCACATACTGGCCGTCGGCCGTCTTGTTGTACTGCATGAACACGTCGTTCCAGATCTCAAGGAACCGGCCGCAGGAGCAGGCGGGCGAGCAGTTCGGGCCGCACGGCGGCTGATCCTTGATGATGAACATCTCGGTATCCGGGCCGCAGGGGCCGGTCTGGCCCGCCGGGCCCCACCAGTTGTGCTTGCGCGGCAGGAAGTAGATGTTCTCGGGCTTGACGCCGTTCTCCATCCAGTAGCCCGCGGCCTCGGTGTCGCGCGGGATGTCGCCCTCGCCCTCGAAGACGGTGAAGGCCAGCTTGTCCTTGTCAAGGCCGAGGTACTCCGGGCTGGTGAGGAACTCCCAGCTCCAGGCGATCATCTCCTTCTTGAAGTAATCGCCCAGCGACCAGTTGCCCAGCATCTCAAAGAACGTGAGGTGGGAGGCGTCGCCGACCTCGTCGATGTCACCGGTGCGGATGCACTTCTGCACGTCGGTCAGGCGGGTGCCGGCCGGGTGCTTGCTGCCCAGCAGGTAAGGGACGAGCGGGTGCATACCCGCGGTGGTGAAGAGCACGGTCGGGTCATTCTCCGGAATGACGGACGCGCTCGGGATGACCGCGTGGCCCTTGCTCTTAAAGAAATTCAGCCACATGCTGCGCAGCTCGCCGGAAGTCATCTTCTTCATAATCTCTCTCCTTCGATAGTTGTTGTCCCCGCCGCATGAAGCGCAGGGAGGCAAAGAAAAAACGCCTGCCGTCCGGGGACGAACAGACGCAATTCGCGGTACCACTCCGGTTGACGCACGCGGCATACGCGCACGCCCTCTCTCGCCCTTAACGCGGGCACACGCCCGGCTCCTCGCCGATGGCTCCCCGGAGGGCTGCCGCCTTCACCCGCCGCCGGGCTCGCACCGCCCCCGGCTCGCTTTGACAGGCACTTCAAAAGCGGCTCTTTCCGCATCATCGCCTTTGCATATCGTGGCTATTATAGTGAATCACCGCCGCTTTGTCAAGAGCGCGCGCGCAATTTGCTACTGCCGGACAGCCAGACGGATGGTTTCCCGCAGCGAGGAGCGCGATTCCCCCTCCCGCACGCGGCGGCAGACGATCACCAGCCTGTCCTCCCCCATGCAGGTAGAGAGGGTGAGCAGCGCGTCCGAGGGGCGCACATCCATCGGGATGGCGTACATCGAGCGCAGCTCCAGCTCTCTGATGTAGGCGGAGAAGGCGCTGTCGCTTGAGAAGGTCGGGTGCGAATAATAGTCGAAGAAGCGCTCATCCTTCACGTCAAGCGAGACGACCAGCACGG
>JALFHA010000212.1 GCA_022776785.1 Clostridiales bacterium
ACCGAATAAACCATCACAGGGGGCTGTCGCATTGGCCGGACAGCTCCCTGATTTCTTTTTTTGGCGCGGAATATGCGTGCAGGAAATCACACGTCCAGATAATGCCTCAAAAAGCATAGTTGTATCATATTAGGATATATGATATACTTTGCAGCGGTAAGTGTACCAGAAGGGATTGAGGTATATGAAAAGGATTGTTTTTGCGATGGCTGTGCTGCTTCTTCTCTGCGGAGCTGTTCTGAGCGCAGCGGACAATTCCCCGGAGGCTGATTTGCAGGCTGCGCTGGAGAGAGCGGCCTCAGGGGCGAATCTCCTGTCCGGCTGCCAGTGGTCGGAGATCGGCTACTTCTATGGAAAAAACGGAAAGGGTTACTATGAAGGCACGCATTACAGGAGGATCGATCTGATTCCCGTCAACGGGGGAGAGTCCTACAGGCTGGTGAATACCCGGGCAATGCAAGGGGTTCTCGGGCTGGTCTGGTGGTATGACAAGGATCAGCAGGCGATCAGCGAATGCATAGAGGCCAAGACGGCCATGCAGATCGAGGGTGCAACAGATTTCACTGCGCCGGAGGAGGCGTGCTATATCGGCCTGTCGTATGCCAACGGCGGGGGTGAGGATTATCTGAAGTTCCTGACGGAATTCAGGCAGACGACTGGGCTTTCCGCTGCCGAGCCCCCTGCTTCCAGCGCGGTTGGAGAGGGGACTGCCGCGGCGATCCCGCAGGACGGCCGGGTGATTGTGACCCTGGGCGACAGCATCTTTGGCATGTTTGACGGCGAGGATGGCATTGCCAATCTGCTGGCGAAGAAGCTGGGCTGCACGGTCATCAACTGTGCCTTCGGCGGCACGAAGGCCGTGCGCCGCAGCGTGGATGACGGGTATGATGATTTTGATTTTTCCGCACTGGTCGATGCCATTGTGTCAAAGGACTACAGCGCTCAGGATGCAGCAATTGCGGAGCACAATCGGGAAAAGCTGCAGGACAGGCTTGAGCGGCTCAAAACTGTGGATTTTGGCAAGGTGGATGTGGTGACGCTGAACTACGGCACGAACGACTGGACGGGATGGTTCTCTCTGGAACAGTACATCGATGTTTATACGGAGTCCATCGGCAAGCTGATGGCGGCATATCCGCAGCTGCAGGTGGTGCTGATTACGCCGGCATACAGGGTGTTTTACAATGAGGATGGTACGTTCAGGGATGACGGCGATACGCATACCGCGAACGACGGCTCAACGCTGGCGGATATCGTGGAGGGCGCAAAGCAGGTGGCAAAGAACCTGCATATACCGTGCATCGACGCCTACAGCTTCGGCATCAATCGGAACAATTACTTCTATTATTTCTCGGGGAAGGACGGCGTGCATCACAATGCCAACGGGCGCGCGCTGATGGCTGAAAAAATCGCTCAGGCGCTTCGGTAAAGATTCGGTTTCCAGACTGGAGATCAAGGAATAGAGAATCGCACCAATCAAGGAGGGAGCTGCCCCTGAACAGAACAGCTTTCCTCTGGTTGGTGCGATTTGCAATGGGGAGGATCATATGGCCAGCGTTGCAGGCATGGCGCTATACGGCGAATCGCTTTGGAACGGCATGTTCGCCATCAAATTCACACAGTCTCGTGCAGAACCCTGCGCAGATAGGCGATGGAGCGCAGCAGCGCGTCCTCGCCGGAGATCAGCGAGAGATACGGCTCCAGAATGACCGGCCCATCGTAGCCTGCGCCGCGCAGCGCCCGCATCAGCGCGGGAAAGTCAAAGCAGCCCTCGCCGGGCAGGCACAGGTGCCGCGCATCGCGCCAGTCGCAGACGTGGACGTTGGCAATCCTTGTGCCCATCGCCTGCACAAGGGCAAGCGGATCGCAGCCCGCGTGCATGGCCTGCTTGATATCCAGCGTAAAGCGGACTGGCTCAAAGGCCGCGACGGCCTCGAGGACACGCTCCGGCGTGGTGAGCTGGCACCAGAATACGTTTTCCCAGCCGATGACCATGCCGCGCTGAGCGGCCTCCTCGCACATCGGCCCGAGCGCGTCGAGATTGCGCTGAAGATTCCACGGCAGGGGGGAGAGCCTCGCGCTGCACAGACCATGATAGACGTAGGTGTGCGCGCCCAGCGCCTGCCCGGCGTCCAGCACGCGCCTGAACATGTCAAAGGCGTCGGCACGCTGGCGCGCGGAGGCGGAGGTCATCGACGTCTCAAAGTGAAGGCCCATCGGGTGCACGCTCGTGCAGCGCAGGGAGCCAAAGCGCTCGCGCATCGTCTGCGCAAAGGCGGGCTCGTATTCGCTGCGCGTCTGCAAAAACGCCTCCGCGCAGTCAATCGGCAGGCCGGAAATGTACTCCGCGGCCTCATCCGTCTCCATCCGCCCGTAAAAGGCCGCCGTCGAAATGCCAAGCTGCATGAAAACAACCTCCCTGATCCGTATCGCTTTCATTATAGCGCAAGGCTTCGGCGCTGTCACGCCTTTTCGGCGGCGCTTGCCGTCAGACCCGGCTGGATGGGACGGCGCCGCCTGCAATGGGGACGGCGTGCGCCGCAGGCAGGGACTGCCGCTTTTCTTTTGCGCGCAAATGTGGTATCATGTTGCACAGAAGCTCAGAAAAACAGGGAGGATACCATGGCAGACCGCCTTCTCTTTCCGCCGACGACCCGGGCGGACATCCGCGCGCGCGGCTGGGATGCGCCGGATTTCGTCTATGTCAGCGGCGACGCATATGTCGATCACCCATCCTTTGGCGCGGCGATCATCTGCCGCGTGCTGGAATCGGCGGGCTACCGCGTCGCGGTGCTCGCACAGCCCGAATGGAAGAATACCCATGATTTCACGCGGTTCGGGCGGCCCAATTACGGCTTTCTTGTCTCCTCGGGCGTGATTGACAGCATGGTGAACCACTATACGGCGGCCAAGCGCCGCCGCTCCTCGGACGTATACACGCCCGGCGGCAAGGCGGCCCGGCGGCCCGACCGCGCGGTGAACGTCTACTGCCGCCTGATCAGGGAGGCCTATGGCGACATCCCCATCGCCATCGGCGGAGTGGAGGCGTCGCTGCGCCGCTTTGCGCATTACGATTACTGGGACGACGCGGTGCGCCCGAGCATCCTCGTGGACAGCGGCGCCGACCTGCTCATGTTCGGCATGGGGGAACGCTCCATCCTCGTCACGGCGGACTGGATGAGCCGCGGCGCGCCCGCGTGGGAGTGCGCAAAGATGCGCGGCGTGTGCTACATGGCCGATGCGCCCGCGCGAAACAGCATCGTCATTCCGTCCTTCGAGGAATGTGTGAAGAGCAAGAAGAAGTACGGCGAGGCGTTCCTCGTGCAGTACAATGAGCAGGATCCCGTGCGCGGGCGGGCCATCAGCCAGCAAAGCGGCGAGCGCTATGTGGTGCAGACCGTGCCGGACATGCCGCTCACGCGCCAGGAGCTTGACGCGGTGTATGCGCTGCCCTTCCAGCGGACGTGGCATCCCGATTACGACGCGATGGGCGGCGTGCCCGCCATCAAGGAGGTGCAGTTCTCCATCGCGCACACGCGCGGGTGCTTTGGCTCCTGCTCCTTCTGCGCGATCACGTTTTTGCAGGGGCGCATCGTCACCTCGCGCAGCCACGAATCCGTGCTTGAGGAGGCCAGAGCCATCACGCAGATGCCGGGCTTCAAGGGCTACATCCACGATGTGGGCGGGCCGACGGCCAACTTCCGCGCTCCGGCCTGCGACAAGCAGCTCCGTGCCGGCGCGTGCAGCGCGAGACAGTGCCTGTTCCCCAGACCCTGTCCGAATCTCAAGGTCGATCACACGGATTACATCCAGCTTCTGCGGGCGCTGCGCGCGCTGCCGAAGGTCAAGAAGGTCTTTGTGCGCTCCGGCCTGCGCTATGATTACATCATGGCCGACAAGTCCGACGCCTTCCTGCGCGAGCTATGCCAGTATCACGTCAGCGGACAGCTCAAGGTCGCGCCGGAGCATGTCAGCCCCAGGGTGCTCGCCGTGATGGGCAAGCCCGGGCGCGACGTGTACGACGCATTCTGCGAAAAGTATGCGCGCATCAACCGGGAAATCGGCAAGGAGCAGTACCTCGTGCCGTACCTGATCTCCAGCCACCCGGGCAGCGATCTGGCCGCGGCCATCGAGCTGGCGGAATACCTGCGCGACATCAACCATCAGCCGGAGCAGGTTCAGGATTTCTATCCCACGCCGGGCACGCTGTCCACCTGCATGTTCTACACGGGCTTTGACCCGCGCACGGGCAAGCCGGTCTATGTGCCGCGCAGCCCGGAGGAGAAGGCCATGCAGCGCGCGCTGCTTCAATTCAGGCGTCCGCAGAACTTTCCGCTCGTGCGCGAGGCGCTGCGCCGGGCCGGGCGCGAGGACCTCATCGGCACGGGCAGGAATTGTCTTGTGCCGCCGGAGGGCGTGAAGACCGCGCATGAGTATGCGCAGATTCGCCGTGAGCGCAAGGCGCGCGAGGAGCGCCGCGCCCAGCGGGAGGGCGGATACGGCAAGGCGAAGGGCGGCAAGCCCGCCGCGCGAACCGAACGCGCCAAAGGCGGCGCAAAGCGCACGCCCCGCAGACCATAGAAATAAAAAGGCCGCGGCTCTCTCCCGGAATGGGGGAAGAGCCGCGGCCTTTTACGAGGGGAAATCCCTTTGCAATCCCTTGAAAGGGGGTGCAAATGACCAGGCGGATGCCGGTCGTATCACTGCGCGGCGAACTTCTGGCGCACCTGCGCGATCTGCTGCGCGTCAGCCTGCTGGGCGGGATACCAGCCCTTGTCGGCCATCTTTTTGTAGATGTCGCCCTGCATGGCGAGGTTGTCGCTGAGCGCGCTGTCAAACGCCTGATGCACGCCTTCCGTGTTTGACTCGATGGTGCCGTGCATGTACAGGTCGCACAGGCCCTTTGTCGTCAGCAGCAGGTTTTCCATGATCTCCTGATCGTTCATCGCCGTTCCTCCTGTCACACAAGCTGATAGAATTGATTGAAAAGCTGCTGATGCGCGGCTTTCATCTGCTGCACGCAGCTGCGAAGCTGCGGATCAGTCAGGTTCGTCATCGCCTGCTGACACTGGTTCATCAGAATCTGCTCGTGGCCGAGCGCATCCTCGATGTAAAGAAGCTCCTTCGGGCTCATGCAATCACCTCCCGAAGGAGTGTGTCCAGCGGAGGAGGCGGACATACATGCGCAGCGAATCGGGAGGAAGAATCATGCGCCCTGCTGATCCCTGGCAACCAGCCTTGTGCCGGCAGCCATCAGCGCCAGCGCGATGAAGAAGATCGCGCTGGGCAGTTCCCGGAAGAAAATCAGCGACAGCAGCACGCCGATAAACGGCTGCACGGCATAATAAGCGCTCGTGCGCGCTGCGCCCAGATCGCGCTGGGCGTAGATGTAGAAGGTGATGCTCAGTCCATAGGCGACAAAGCCGAGCAGCAGCACAGGGAAAACACGGCTGGCAGATGGCATCGGCGCGCCGGTCAGCATGGCCACCAGCATGGAGCCTGCGCCGGAGCCAAGCCCCTTGATGACGACGATCTGCTGGGGATCGCTGTAGGAGAGCATCCTGGTGCAGTTGTTTTCAAGTCCCCAGCAGCAGCACGCGAGCAGCACAAAGATGGAGCCGACGGAAAAGCGCAGGCTTTCCGCATCCTCCAGAGAGAGCAGCACAGTGGAGAGCGTAATCAGACCGATGGCCGCCCAAAGCCGCCTGCTGATGCGCTCCCTGAAGATCAGCAGCGCGATGAGCGAGGTGGCGACGATCTCGAAGCTGTTGAGCAGCGAGACGTTGGCCGCCGTCGAGCGCTCAAGACCCAGCATGAGCAGGATCGGTGCGAGGATATCCAGCGCGATCATGCCCAGGGTAAAGGGCAGGTCCTTTCGGGTCAGCCTTGCCTCGGCGGACGGGTGGCCCAGCACCCTGCGCGCCAGAGAGAGCAGCATCATGCCCAGCCCCGCACCCAGGTAGAGCAGCGAGGCCATCACCGTCGGGGCGACGTCCTGCAAAAACAGCTTGGAGAGCGGGGCGCTCAGCGCGTACAGGGCAGCGGCCAGAATGGCGGAAAAGGCCGCAAAACGATTTCTGTTCATGGCGGATACCTTCAGAATACAGGTGCCTAAACCGGGCATGGCCTGCGCATGCGGGCAGCAGGGATTTCAGATATAAAAAATGTCTGGAAATCAGATGACTTCCAGACATTTGGTGCACCTTCAGGGGCTCGAACCCTGGGCACCCTGATTAAGAGTCAGGTGCTCTACCAACTGAGCTAAAGGTGCATTCCGGAGTGCGGAGCTTGTTGCTCTCGCTCTCAACGGGTGATAGTATACCACGGCTTGCCGCAGAATGCAAGCCTTTTTTTGAAAAAATTGCATTTTCTTTTTTCCCCTTTTCGGTGTCCTGCGCGGCATGGATGCGCAGGTTTTTGCCGAAAGAACTGTGAAAACTTGCATATTCTCATGGAATTTGGTATAATGAACGCGATTCTGGCTGCCGCCGCCCTCGGGGCAGACCGGAAGGCCGTTTGAACCCTGTGCGCCGCGGCGTGCGGCAAAGACTTGTCGGGTATCCTCAGCGAACCCGAACGGAGGAATTGAATATGAACCACGCAAAGAAATTTGACGTCCGGTACCTGACGCAGCTCGCCATTCTGGTGGCCGTTGAGCTGGTCATGAAGCTCATCGGTCTGGGCAGCGTGCCCGTCGGCCCGCTGTACATGTCCTTCCTGACGGTGCCCATCGCGGTGGGCGCGATCATTCTCGGCCCGATGGCTGGCGCAATTCTGGGCGGCGTTTTCGGCATCGTCAGCTTCCTTGATGCGATCAAGGGCGCGTCGGTGATGACCTCGGCTCTGCTGGCTGTTTCGCCGCTGCATACATTTATCCTTTGCTTCGGTATGCGCGTGCTGATGGGTATCTGCGTGGGCTGGATGTATCGTGCGGCGGAACGCTTGCGCGCCAAGCCCGCGGTGGGCTGCTTTGCCGCTTCGCTGGCTGCGCCTGTGCTCAACACGCTGTTTTTCATGGGCTATCTGGTGCTGGCGTTTTACAATACGGACTATGTGCAGAGCCTCGTGGCGGCCAAGGGCGCGGTCAATCCGCTGATGTTCGTGGTGCTGCTGGTAGGCGTTCAGGGCGTGGTGGAGGCCATTGTCTGCTCGGTTGCGGGCACGGCTATCGCCTGCGGCGTCCGCAAGGCACTGGGAAATATGCAGGCACCGCGGTAAGGCGCCGGCCATACCGGCCCCGGCTGCTCCGCCTGCGCGCAGATTATTCAGGATAGGGGACGAAGAACATGATCTTTGTCATGGATATTGGCAACACGAATATCAAGGCTGCCGTGTTCGAGGGCAGCCGCCTGCTCAAGCGCTGGCGCTGCGCGACGGATCCGTCGATGACCTCCGATCAGTACGGCATCATCATGGCTGATCTGTTCCGCTATCACGGGCTGAGCATGACGGGCATCGAGGGAATCATGATCTCCTCGGTGGTGCCGACGATCAACTACACCATCGAGCACATGTGCCGCGATTACTTCGGCAAGGATCCGCGCCTGCTCGTCCCGGGCATGAAGACGGGACTTAACATCCGATATGAAAACCCGCGCGAGCTGGGCAGCGACCGCATCGCCAACGCTGTGGCGGTAGCTTCGCTCTACGGCGGTCCGTCCGTGTTCATTGACTTCGGAACGGCGACCACCTACGGCGTGGTATCCGAAAAGGGCGAGTTTCTGGGCGGCGCCATCAGTCCCGGCCTGAGAATGATGAACGCCGCGCTTGCAAGCGGAACGGCCAAGCTGCCGTCCATCGAGCTGGTGTTCCCGCCGAAGGCCATCGGCCGCACGACGGTCAGCAACATTCAGTCGGGCATTCTCTACGGCTACATCGGCTCGGTGGAGAAGATCGTCGGCCGGATGAAGGAGGAAATCGCCTGCCCGCAGGCCAAGGTCATTGCGACGGGCGGCATGGCGCATCTGGTCAAGAGCAATTCAAACGTCATCGATGAAATCAACCCCGATCTGACGCTGACGGGCCTGCGCCTGATCTACGAAAAGAACCAGTGCTGAGGTGAACGCATGAAAACAGTGGGAATCGGCTTTTTGGGCTGCGGCAATATCGGCTGCGGCGTGTATCGGCTGCTTGAGCAGCAGCGCGCGCAGATGGAGGAAAACGAGGGCATTTCCTTCGATGTGCGCCAGATTCTGGTGCGCAGCACGGGCAAGCGCCGCGGCGCGGATATCCCCGACAGCCTGCTGACGACCTGCGCGCAGGACGTGCTTGCTGATCCGGAAATCGCGATCGTCATGGAGTTCATGGGCGGCGAGCAGCCAGCTGCTTCCTATATGATGCGCGCGCTCGAGGCCGGAAAAACGGTCGTCACGGCGAACAAGATGGCTCTGGCAACCCACTGGAATGAGCTCATCCGCGCGGCGCGGGAGCATGGCGCGGGCCTCTACTTCGAGGCGAGCGTCTGCGGCGCAATTCCGATCATCCGGGCGATGTGCGATTCGCTTCAGGCGAACCGGATTTCCTCGGTGACGGGCATCATCAATGGAACGACGAATTACATCCTCAGCCGCATGAGCAGTGAGGGCGCCTCCTATCAGGCAGCGCTTTCCGAGGCGCAGCGGCTCGGACTTGCTGAGCCTGACCCGACCGCGGACGTCGAGGGCTTTGACGCGGCGTACAAGCTGTCCATCCTCTCCTCGCTCGCATTCCATCGCCATGTGCCGGTGGAGAGCGTCTACCGCGAGGGCATTTCCGGCGTGACGCCGGAGGACGTCCAGTTTGGCCGCGAATTCGGCCTGACGCTCAAGCTGCTAGCCGTGGCCAAGGAGGAAAACGGGAGAATTCAGGCGCGCGTACATCCGGCGTTCGTGCCCGATTCGCACCCGCTCGCCAGCGTGGGTGGCGCGTTCAACGCCGTCTATGTCAGCGGCCATGCCTGCGGCGAGATGATGTTCTATGGCCGCGGCGCGGGCGATATGCCCACGGCCAGCGCGCTGGTTTCCGACCTGACGATGGCGGCCAAGGAGAAGAGCCACAGGCTGCCCGCCGTCTTTGGCGATGCGGAGGACATCGCAGACGATTGGACATGCGTCCATTTTGTCCGTATGCTGGCCACGGATGAGCCGGGTGTGCTCAGCGAGCTGGCTGGTCTGTTCGCCCGCCACGGCGTGAGCATCGCCTCGATGGTGCAGAAGGGGGAGCGCGACGCGCAGGGACGCGTGCAGATCGTCTTCCTGACGCACAGGGCCTCCGAGTGCGCCGTGCGCGCGGCGATCTCGGAGATGGATGAGGCGCTGGGCGTTCAGGTCAGCATCATCCGTGTGGAAAAGGACTGACCGGATGAAAAACGTCCGTTTTTGTGAAAAGGGTATACAGAGCTGCCGACGCGGGAAACCGCGCCGGTTTTTCTGAAAGGGGAAGCGTTGCGAAAAAAAACGCTGTATAAAACTGTATATGTGAAAAATGCACAAGAATGTGAAAACCCGTCCCGCAGTCAGCCTGAAACCGGCAGGGAAATGGTATGATTCTTTTGAAAAAGTTTGCAGGATTCGATCGAATTTCAGGCAAAAAAGAGGGCGTTTGATGTCGAAGACGGTCAAATGCGGCGGAAATTGCGCGAGGAGGCTGGCAAATTGTGAACAGAGGGTGAAAAACCACGCGGACGCCGAATGAGCATAGTGAACAAAAACGGAGAAAACAAGAGAAAATAGGAGAATTCAGGAGATAAATTCGAATAACAATTTGATTTTGACCGTCATA
>JALFHA010000160.1 GCA_022776785.1 Clostridiales bacterium
ACGACGGGCTACAAGCCCAAAATAGACTCGATCTTTGCCGTTAGTACCAGTATAGAAAATAGCTACAACAATATCAAGAGTCTCCTGCCCCTAATGTTTCATTTATGGTGGTGCCAAGCGAACGGGCATGAGGGTTTTAACACAGAACAGTATTATTCCTGTTGCTATGGGACCGGGGCCGAAGCTTTGCAGAAGGCATTACAAAAGGAAAGCGGGCCCGAAGGCCCGCTCCCCTGCGCATGGCTTTGATTAGTCGATGTAGGTCACGGTCACGGAAGCGTCAACCGTCGGCTGCACGTCAATCGCGTCGGAGACGACGATCGCGCCGGAGCGGATGCCCTCGAGCAGCTTGGTGTACTCGTCCATGGTGAAGGTCCTGAAGCACCAGGAGGTCTCGGCGGTCGGCAGGCCGACGAAATCGCCCATCTGGAGGTTCAGCGTCTCGACCTTGCCGCCGATGTCGGCCCAGGTGCCGTCAAAGGCCTTGAACAGCGCGCTCTCGGTCGCGGCCTGCAGGCCCTTCATCGCGGAGGTGACGAACGGGTTGTAGCCGTAGTCGGCCACGCACGCCTCGCCGACGTAGTGCTGGTCGACGTCAACGCCGATGACATACGCCTTGTGCGCCACAGCGGCCTCAACCGCGGAGGTGTAGATGCCACCGCCGCAGGCGAAGACGACCTCGGTGCCCTCGGAGTACCAGCCGTCCATCTTGGCGGTGATGTTGGCGTCGCCGTAGAACTGGCCGCCGTAGGTGTACTTGATCTCGATGGGGGTGCCCAGCTCAACCGCAGCGGCGTTCGCGCCCTGCACGAAGCCATAGCCGTAGCGCTGCACCGCCGGAACGGCCATGCCGCCCAGGAAGCCCAGCTTGGTGAAGCCGTCCTTCACAGCGGCGTAGCCCGCGCAGTAGCCGGCCTGCTCCTCGCCGAACACGGCGCAGTAGAGGTTCTCCTTCGCGTCGGTGCCCAGATCAAACGCGGACACGTCGATGGCGATGAACTTGACCTCAGGATACATGTCCTGCACAGCGGCAGCAGCCTCGCCGAACAGGTAGCCCGGCATGACGACGACCTTCGCGCCGTCGGTCACGGCCTGGTCGATGGAGTTGAGGCGCTCATCGGTGCTGTCAGCGGAGGGCTGATAGTACTGATAGCTCAGGCCCTGCGCGGTAGCGAAGGCCTCAACGCCCTGCCAGCAGGCCTGGTTGAAGGACTCGTCGTCGATGGTGCCCACGTCAGTGACCAGCGCCACGTCGGCAGCCAGCGCGGACGAGGTAGCCAGCGCCAGCACGGCGGCCAGCACAAGCAGCATGGAAAGCAGTTTCTTCATGACACATTCCTCCTAGAATCATGAAATCGTCCGGCGCGCAAACACGCCGGCAGAGAGACAAGCCTATTATAGCATTGCCCGCGCGGTTTTGCAAACCATACTTCATCCATTTTTCACAAAATGGGGGCCGACGGCTGTCTCCGCTTCCGGCCAGCGCTGCGCTTTCCGGCCCCATGCATTCAAGGCCGATTGCAAAGCAAGCTTCCATCAGTCATGAGCGGCCAACATGCTCCCGCAGCTGCCAGTCATTTTCTTTCCGCCCTGCGCGTGCTCCTGTCCCTGTTTTCTCCGTCCATGCCCGTGAAGCCCTCGCCCAGCGCCTCATGCACGTCGGAGACGGTCACAAAGGCATTCGGATCGGTTTCAGCCACGATCTTCTTGAGCCCTGCCGCCTCCATGCGCGAAAGCACGCACAGCAGCGCGCCCACCGGCTCGCCGGAGTAGGTGCCGCGCGCCTCCAGCCGGGTGCAGCCGCGGTCGAGCTCCGTGTGAATGCGATGCACAATCTCCTCCGGCCGCGAGGTGATGATGAGAAACTGCATCGCCGTATTGAAGCCCTTGATGACCGCGTCCATCGCCTTGGATGAGACGAACAGCGCGATGAGCGCGTAGAAGCCCGCCTCCATGCCGAACACCATCGCCGCCGCCAGCACGACCGACGCATCCACGGCCAGCAGGATAGCCGGGATGGACGCGAAGCTCAGTCTCCTGTGAATCAGCTTGGCGGCCATATCCGTGCCGCCCGTCGTCGCGCCTGCGCGCACGACCAGCCCCAGCCCGACGCCCAGCAGCACGCCGCCGAAGACCGCCGCCAGCAGCGCGTCGCCGGTCAGGTCAGTCGAGGGCAGCACGTCGATAAACAGCGACAGCAGCATCATCGCCACAAACGAGCGCAGCGCGAAGCGCCAGCCGACCGACCGCCACCCCAGCACAAACAGCGGCACGTTGATAAGAAAGCTCAAAAAGCCCACGCCCAGCGGCAGATAGTTGGAAATGATCGTCGCGATGCCCGTCACGCCGCCCGGCGCGAGGTCGTGCGGCAGGAAGAACGCCGTGAACGAGAACGCCGTAATCAGCGTGCCCAGCAGGATGAGCAGATAATCCGCAATCAGCTGCCTGCCTTCTTTTTTGATATCGATTCCAGAAAGATTGACCATAGCCCGTCTCCATTTCATCGTCAAGGATGCCCTCGGTGAATTGCCCCAGCCTGTCCTGCCCCGGCGCAAAACCCGGCGAACGGCCCGCGCCGCCCGCCGGGGAAATGCTGTCTATCCTCTGCCGAGCCCCATCGCCGCCATCAGCGCCGCATTCACGCGCGCAAGCGCCATGCCGTCTATGTGCCCGCAGTAGCTTTGCAGCCGCCTTTTTTCCAGCGTGCGGATCTGCTCGCAGAGCACCAGCGAGTCGCTTTTGAGCCCGCTGTCGCGCGCGCTGACCCACACATGCGTGGGCAGGTCGCTCTTGCCGAGCTTCGAGGTCATCGCCGCGCAGATGACCGTCGGGGAAAACCGGTTTCCCCGGTCGTTCTGCACCACGACCACCGGGCGCACGCCGCCCTGCTCGCTCCCCACGACTGGGTTCAGATCCGCAATAAAAATATCTCCTCGCCGAACCTCCATGATTCCCACAACCCAACCTCAAGAATCACGGAGCCTCGCCCCTGCGCTCTCATTCTATGCGAAGCTGCGCGCACACGTCCGCCGCGGTCATCGCCCGCGCGCCCAGCGCCGCCTGCGCCGCCTCGCCCGCGCGCCCATGGTAGTAGGCGCCCGCGCGCGCCGCGTCCATCGGGCTCATGCCCTGCCCCAGCAGCCCCGCAATCACGCCGGTGAGCACGTCTCCGCAGCCGCCGGTGCCCATACCCTCGCAGCCGGTCACGTTCAGCGTCACGTCCTCGCCCTGCGCGATGATGGTCGTCGCGCCCTTGAGCAGCACGCAGCAGTCCATGTCCGCCGCGAGCTGCTGCGCAAAATCCACCGGCGCAGCGAGGATCGCCTGCGTCGTCACGCCGCACAGCCGCGCCATCTCGCCCGGATGCGGTGTCAGCACGGTATTGCCGCCCACGCGGGCCTTCGCCTGCGCAAGCAGGTTGAGCGCATCCGCGTCCACCACCTTGGGCACGTCGCTCTTGACAAGCGGCTCAATGGCGCGCCACACGCCCTCGCCGCGTCCCAGCCCCGGCCCGACGGCCAGCGCCCGCCTCTCCTGCATCAGGTCGTAGAGCTTCTTGCCCGCGCGCGCGTCGAGCTGACCGCCGTCCGCGACCACCCGCGCCGTCGCGCAGGGAACGCTCGTCTGCATGGGCAGCAGCACCGGCAGCGGACACGCCGCCGTCACCAGCCCCGCGCCCGCGCGCAACGCCGCCGAGGCGCACAGGCAGGCCGCGCCCGCCATGCCCTCACTGCCCGCCACGACGAGCACGTGCCCGTTTGTGCCCTTGTGCGCATCCCGGGCACGCACGGGCAGCAGCGCCCGCGCATCCTGCTCGCCCAGCACATCATAGCCCTGCGCGCCGTCCCACTCCGGCAGGATACCGATGTCCTCCACGACCAGCCGCCCCGCAAGCGCCCGCCCCGGAAAGAGCAGATGCCCGTGCTTGGGCCTGTGGAACGTCACCGTCACGCTCGCGCGCACGGCCTCGCCCAGCGCCTGCCCGGTCGCGCCGTCCACGCCGGAGGGGATGTCCACCGCCACCACGGGCAGGCCGCTCTGGTTCACCCGCTGCACGGCGGAGAGCGCCGCGCCCTCCAGCGCACGGGAGAGCCCCGTTCCGTAAAGGGCATCCACCACGGCCGCACAGTCCGCGGGAAGCTCCGGCGCCTCGCCGTAGAGCACGTTGAGCGACGCGCCGCAGGCGTTGAGCAGGCACGCGTTCATGCCTGCATCGCCCTTCATCTGCGACGGGCTCTTGAGCAGCCACACGTCGGCGCGCCCGCCGCGCTGCATCCACAGCCGCGCCGCAGCACAGCCATCGCCGCCATTGTTGCCGCCGCCGCAAAGGAACAGCACGCGGCCGCCCTCCCCCGCCAGCGCCGCCAGCTCGCGCACGACAGCCTGCGCCGCGTGCTCCATCAGCAGCACGGAGGGGTAGCCCGTCCCCTTGAGAAACGCCTGTTCCATGTCCCGCATATCCTGCGGAGAAATCGTGTGCAGCATCGCTTTTCCCTCCCGCGCGCGGCAGACGCCCGCGTCATTCTCCCTCAAGGATCACCATCGCCATCGCCATGTCGCCCTCATGCGAGAGCGAGAGATGCGCCCGCGTGCCGCCCAGCGCCTCAAACCGCGCCTGCGCATCTCCATGCAAAAGAAGCTGCGGCACGCCCTGCGCGGCGTGGATGACCTCAATCGTCCACGGCATCACGCCCTGCGCAAAGCCCGTGCCCAGCGCCTTGGCTGCGGCCTCCTTCGCCGCGAACATCGCCGCGGCGCTCTGCGCGCGCGCACGCCCCCTGCCATCCATGTAGGCGCGCTCGCCAGGCAGAAACACGCGCTCCGTAAAATGCGCCTTTCCGATCGCCCGCCCCATGCGGCCGACGGCGCACAGGTCGCATCCGATGCCGACGATCCGCGCGCCCTCACGCATAGCCCATCAGCCCCCGGACGGATACGTCCGCCGCCAGCACCTCGCGGCGCGCGCCCTGCTCGTCGATGACGATCAGCGAGCCGCTGTCCGTGATCTCCTGCGCCGTGCCGGTAAACGTCTCCGTGAGCGATACGACCCGCACGCGCTGCCCCAGCGTCGCCGAGCGCGCACGGTAGGCCGCCATCAGCGCGTCCTTTCCCTGCGCGGCCAGCGCGTCCGCCGCCTCGAATTCCTCAAGAAACGCCCGGACCAGCGGCGCGCGCGGGATGCGCCTGCCCGCAAGCAGGTCGAGCGACGAGGCCGTATTCGCAATCTCCGGTGCGAACTGCCGCTGATGCACATTGATGCCGATGCCCGCCACCACGTCGATGACGCTCTGCTCGTCGGCGTTCATCTCCAGCAGCATCCCGCAGACCTTTCTGCCGCCGCACACGATGTCGTTGGGCCACTTGATGCGCGCGTCAAGCCCCGTCTCCCGGGCAATGGCGCGCGCCACGGCCAGCGCCGTCTGCAGCGACAGCCCCGCCACCTGCGAAGGATGCGCCTGCGGGCGGAGAATCAGTGTCATGAAGATGCCCTCGCCCGCCGGGGAGATCCAGCCCCGTCCGCGCCGTCCGCGCCCGGCGGTCTGCTCCTCCGCGAGCACGAGCGTGCCCGCAGGCGCCCCCTGCGCCGCCAGCGCGCGCGCATAGCGGTTGGTCGAATCGACGCTTTTCAGGCTCACAATGCTGCGCCCGGCCCAGCGCGTGTCAAGGCCCCGGGCGATCACCGGCGCGAGCAGGCTGTCCGGGCACTTCGTCAGCCGGTAGCCCTGCCGCCCCTCGGACTCGATGACAAAGCCCTGCGCGCGAAGCTGCTCGATCTGCTTCCACACCGCCGCGCGGGTCACGCCCAGCTCCTCGCTGAGCGCCTGCCCGGACACCGGCTCCCCGTCAAGCAGCCTATCCAAAACCTCGTCCATGTCTGTGCCTCCCGTGCCCTTTATTACTCTAAAAGTCCCTCTGCAAAGCTGCGGACTCGACCACAAAGCAACAGGACTTGCATCACTTGGTCGGAAATGCAGCCGGCATCATGCCGGTTTACGCTGAAAGTCCCTCTGCAAAGCTTCGGACTCGACCACAAAGCAATGGGACTTGCATCACTTGGTCGGAAATGCAACCGGCATCATGCCGGTTTGGCTTATATTGTAGCAAAAACGCCCGCACGTTTCAAGGGGCGGCGGCCCGGCTTGCCAAATTGACGCATTTCCCTTATAATAGAGACGATTTTGGGTCAAAGTGTGTCAAAAGGAGATTTG
>JALFHA010000221.1 GCA_022776785.1 Clostridiales bacterium
AGCTTTTAAGTGCAAGACAGTATCAGTTCTTCCTGTGCAGCTTGAGGAAATACGCCAGATCCCCCATCGCCTTGGTGAGCGTGTCGGGATCGGGCAGCATCACGATGCGGAAGCGCAGATCCTCGTGCCAGTCAAAGCCGCTGCCTGGGATCACCAGAATGTGCATCTCGTGCAGGAACTTCATGGCGAAATCCTGTGCGTCCTCGAAGTCAAACTGCTCCCTGTCAAGCGCCGGGAACAGATAGAACGCCGCTCGGCTAGGCACATAGGAGACGCCCCGTATTTTGTCCAGCCCCTCCATCGTGGCCCTGCGCTGCTCGTAGAGGCGGCCGCCGGGAACGATCATCTCCCGGGTGCTCTCGCTGTCCACCAGCGCCGCCGGGATGACGAGCTGCGTCAGCGCGTTGCCGCACAGGCGCATGGAGGCCAGCTGCATCACGCCGTTCTTGATTTCATCCAGTTCGCCCTTGGGCCCGGAAAAGACCATCCACCCGCAGCGGAAGCCGCAGACGATGTGGCTCTTGGACAGGCCGTTGAAGGTGACGCAGGGCACGTCGGGCGCGAGCGCGCCGATGGATTCATGGCGAAGGCCGTCCATGACAAGCCTGTCATAGATTTCATCCGCCAGCAGCACGAGGTGATGCTGCCGCGCCACCTCCGCGATCTCCAGCAGAATCTCCTTGCTGTACACGGCACCCGTCGGGTTGTTCGGATTGATGACCAGAATCGCCTTGGTTCTCTCCGTTACCTTGCTTTTGATGTCATCGATGTCGGGATACCACGCATTGCCCGGATCGCAGCGGTAGAAAACCGGCTTGCCGCCGCACAGATAGGCGTTGTTGCTCCAGAGAGAATAGCAGGGCGAGGGCATCAGAATCTCCTCACCCGTGCCCAGCAGGGCGTTCATCAGCATGGACGCCGCCTCGGATACGCCGTTGCAGATGAACACGTCGTTGGGCATGATGCCCTGAAGGCCGCGACCGATGTGATAGGTACAGATGACGTTGCGCGCAGCAGCCATGCCCCGCACGTCGCAGTAAGGAACCGCCTCGTCGATATGAAGCGCCAACGCCTGCCGGACGCTGTTGGGGAGCCTGAACCCGAAGCGGCCGGGGTTGCCAGTGTTGAGCTTGAGCACGTTGATGCCCTCCGACTCCATGCGCAGCGCCTCCTGATACAGCGGCCCACGGATATCGGAATGCACATGATCCAGGCGATCAGAGCACCGAACCAAAGGATACATCCCCCTTATTTCCCTCCCGCCCCGCCTAGCAGACTGCCCTGCCTGTGCAGGCAGGGCAGGAGGAATGATTGTCGTCTTGTATCAGTCTGCGTAGCCGTTGGGGTTGAGGGTCTGCCAGCGCCACGCGTCGCGGCACATGTCCTCAAGATTCTTCTGCGCCGTCCAGCCCAGCAGCTCCCTTGCCTTCTTCGGGTCGGCCCAGCACTCGGCGATGTCGCCGGGACGGCGCGCCTCAATCTTGTAGGGAACCTTCACGCCGTTGACCTTCTCAAACGCCTTGACGATGTCCAGCACGCTGTAGCCGTGGCCCGTGCCGAGGTTGATGATCTCCACGCCCGTGTGCTTCATCGCGTAATCCGCCGCGGCGACGTGGCCCTTCGCCAGATCGACGACGTGGATGTAATCGCGCACGCCCGTGCCGTCCGGCGTGGGATAGTCGTCGCCGAACACATGCAGATAGGCCAGCTTGCCGGCGGCCACCTGCGTGACGTAGGGCAGCAGGTTGTTCGGGATGCCGTTGGGCATTTCGCCAATGCGGCCGCTCTCGTGCGCGCCGATGGGATTGAAGTAGCGCAGCAGCACGACCGACCAGTCCGGATTCGCCTTCGCCACGTCGGTGAGGATGCGCTCGTTCATGTACTTCGTCCAGCCATAGGGGTTGGTGCAGCTCGTGGGCATGGTCTCATCAAGCGGCATATGATCGGGAATGCCATACACCGTCGCCGAGGAGCTGAAGATGAAGCGGGTCACGCCGTGGCGCTTCATCGCCTCGCAGACGGTCAGCGTGCAGTCGAGGTTGTTGCGGTAGTACTCCAGCGGCTTGGCGACGGACTCGCCCACCGCCTTGTAGGCCGCGAAGTGAATGACTGCGTCGATCTTGTTGTCCTCAAAAATCCGGTCGAGCGCGGCGCCGTCGCAGGCATCTTCCTTATACAGGCGCACGGTCTTGCCGGTCAGCTCCTCCACGCGGGAGACGGCCTTCTCACTGCTGTTGTAGAGGTTGTCCACGATCACCACGTCATGCCCCGCGTCAAGCAGCTCCACAGCCGTGTGGGAGCCGATGAAGCCTGCGCCGCCCGTCAAAAGAATGTTCATAGCGCTTCCTCTCCTCTCGTCGTTCCGGTGTGTTTTTGGGTTTGTCCTCTGTTCGCTCTTTGCTCCTGCTTCGCGAGGCTTGCGCTGCACAGCGCTCCCCTTCCCGGCAGGCATCCGTTATCGCTATTATACCACCGGCAGCCGCCCGTGGCAATGGCGATTTACGCCTCCTCGTCGATGAGCACAGCCCTGCACGGCGCGCCGTTCTCGCCCGTCAGGCTCAGCGGCAGCGCGCTGAGAATGTAGTTTTCCTTGTCCGCGCCCTGCAGGCACAGCCCCTCGACAATCGCCACGCCGGCGTCCATCAGCGTGCGGTGCACCTCGCCGTCGCACAGCTCCATGTTCTCCACCGTCGGCGAGTCGATGCCCACGAGCCTGACGCGCATCTGCGCCAGATACTGCGCGGCGCGCATGCTCAGCACAGCGGGATTGAAGCGCCCCGAACGCGCGTGCTTGCCCTTGGGATCCGTGCGCAGGAGGATGCGCTCCCCTTCCTTGATCTGCTGGTCGGAGAGCATCTTTTCGTTGATGACGTCCGCCGCGATGGTCAGCACGCGGCAGGGGCCGTAGAAGCAGTCCAGCGGCATGGATTCCACGCCCGCGCCGCCCTTGATCATGTGAAGGGGCGCGTCGATATGCGTGCCGCAGTGGCTGCCCATCGTCAGCTCGCTGACCTCGCACATGTTGCCCATCTTGAAGCTGCTGACGCTCCTCGACTGAAAACGGGGATCGCCCGGGTAGACGACCATCTCCGGGCACATCTGCTGAGAAATGTCAATAATCCTGCTCATAGCTCATTGCGCGCCGCTCCATGCGGCGACAGCCTCCTTCCACTCCGCTGTAAACTCCTCGAGACACAGGTTGTGATCGCGCATGTATTGGGCGACCTGCACGCCGACATAACGCAGGTGCCACGCCTCCGCGGTGATCTGCGTAATATCCTCCTTATCCTCCTGATAGCGAATGATAAAGCCGTAATCCCAGCAGTGCTCGGCCAGCCATACGCCCTCCTTCGTCTTGGCGAAGGCGCTGGTGAACTTCTTGCCGATGCCCGCCTTGTTGATGACGTCGATGGCAAGTCCCGTCTGGTGCTCCGACGCGCCGGGATACTGCACCACGCCGTCGTCCACGCCGTTGTGGCTCTTGAGGCGATTGTAATACATGGTATTCTGCGTCTGATAGCTGCGGTAGCCGGAATGTGCGTAGAGATAGATGCCATCCTCCTGCGCCGCGTCAAAGAGCGTCTTGAGTGCGCTGGCGGCGACCTCCCGCAGGCGGATCGGGTCGTAGCTGATCTTGCGGCAATCGAGATCCTTCACCAGATCATCCGGCACGTCGTCCTCGCCGAGCAGATTATCCCGGTTGACGAGCTGGATGTAGTTGCTTGTCATCAGCAGCTCATAGGGAATGGGATATGTCCACGACTGCGCAGGCTCGTCAAGCTGCTGCGCCTCCTCCACGTCGCCCAGCGCCGAAATGTCGAGCATCTCCGCCGCGCCGGGCGCGGTGAAAAGCGCTGCCGTCAGGGCGAGCAATACGGCCAGTCCTCTCCTCTTCACGGCTGAACCACCTCCATCTGTACAGCTTGATCGCCGGAGGCCTCCGCCTGTCCGGAAATGAGGGCAACGCGATCCGCGCGCACCATCAGGATGTATTCCTCAAAGGTCACGTCAAGCGCCTCGATTTCCGCGGCCGCCTCGCGGCCGACGTAGCGGATGTGCCACGGCTCGTAGATATAGCCCGTGATGCTCCGCTTTCCCTCGGGATAGCGGATGATGAATCCGAAGCGATAGCAGTTTTCCGCCAGCCAGATGCCCTCCGGGGATTCGCCGAACTGGGCGGTCAGCCCCGTTCCCAGCGTGGTTTCCCCTTCCACGTCCATCGCCAGCCCCGTCTGATGCTCGGAATAGCCCGGCTTTGCCACGCTGGCATTGGCCTGCCTTTCGTCCATCCTTTCGAGCTTGCGCTCGTAGATGGCCTTCTGCGTCGAATAGCTGCGGAAGCCGCTCGTCGCATAGAGCGTGACGCCCTCCTGCGCCGCGGCGTCAAAGAGCTCCTCGAGCGCCGCGGCAGCCTCCGGGCGCATGTAGATGTTCTCCGAAAGCTCCGGCTTCGTCGGCGTCACGTCGGGCTTGACCAGCGTCACGGGGACGATGGGTGCCCTGTTCGTCTTGTTGACCAGAATCAGTATGTCCGACGGATCCTGATGGGGCATCACATAGCCCCATGTATCCACCATCATCGTCAGACCGATAGCCAGAGAGGCGATCGCCCGAAAAAATCCCATGCTTGCTTCTCCCTTCGGCCGGTCAGTCAAGCCACGCCAGCGCCTGCGCGCCAAGCTTTGCGCTCAGGCGGCCAGCCATCTGCTCATCCGCAATGGCCTCGACCATGACGCCGCTTTCCGTGTATTCCTCTTTGACAACCTGTGCGCCGTCATGCAGCGCGGCGAGCAATCCCCCCTGCGCATAGGGAATCAAAACCCGCAGCGGGCGCGCAATGCCGCGCAGACGGCGCTTGATTTCCTCGAGCAGCGCCTCGATGCCCTCGCCCGTCCTCGCGCTGATGGGAATAGCGCCGGGCCATTCAGGCACGCGCTCCATCAAATCGACCTTGTTGATGACATCGATGCGGGGCTGCTCCGACGCGCCCAGGGACGCGAGCACCTCGAGCACCACGTCGTGCTGGCGCGCCATCTCCGCCGATGCGCCGTCGGAAACGACGACCAGCAGATCGGCCAGCAGCGCCTCCTCGAGCGTCGA
>JALFHA010000192.1 GCA_022776785.1 Clostridiales bacterium
CTGGCGCGGCAGGGCTACTTTTCCACGCTCGGGCAGAGGAAGCGGCAGGACGGGCAGGACTTCCTCTGGTATCTGGGCAGCGGGCCCAACTCGCCGCTCTTTGGCAAGGACAAGATGGCGACCTTCGAGCGCTACTTCATCGCGGACAAGGCCGCGCACGTCGAGGTCAAGAATTCCTACTACGATTACCAGAACGACGAGGCGACAGCCCTGCGCATCCTGCGTGAGTTCGACCTGAGCGAAAACGGATTCATCATCAACGGCCATGTGCCCGTGAAGCTGGGCAAGGGCGAGAGCCCCATCAAGGCGGGCGGCAAGCTGCTGGTTATCGACGGCGGCCTCTCGCGCGCGTATCAGCCGGTGACGGGCATCGCGGGCTACACGCTCATCTTCACCTCGCACGAGCTGAACCTCGTCGCACATCAGCCGTTCGAATCGACGGCCAGCGCGATCTCCGCCGAGCAGGACATCCACTCCGTGCAGAGTCTCGTCAAGCAGATGCCCCGCCGCCTGCTCATCGACGACACTGATGAGGGCGAGGCGCTGCGGCAGCGCATCGACGACCTGATGGCGCTCATCGCGGCGTACCGCAGCGGCGTCATCAAGGAGGCGCGCGGATGAGCGCAGGCAAAAACGCGGGAGGAAGGGCTTCATGACGACACTGACGGCAAACAGGGGCTGCGTGCAGGACGCGGGGCTGTATCCCGGCGCGATGGAACGCCCCGTGCTCATCGTCTTTGATCTGGACGGCACCATCGCCGACAGCCGCGAGCTCGCGCGGCAGAGCTACAAGCACGTCTTTGCGCAGATGGGCTACGGGGAAATCACCGACGAGCTGGCGGATTCCTTCAACGGCCCGGACGCGGACGAGGTCTGCCGCGTCATGGGCATCGGCCCCGACAGGCGTGCGCTCTACGACCGCCTTGTGGACGAGACGGACGTCGCGCTTGTGCGCACGGTCGGGCGCATGTTCCCCGGCACGGACGCGATGCTCGCGGCGTTGTCCCGGCGCGCCGTGCTCGCTATTCTCACCAACGGCAGCCACGCCTACTGTGAGGCGTGCATCGACGAATTCGCCCTCACGCCGCTGATCGCGCTGCACAGCGGCTTCGTCAGCGGCGTGAGCAAGGCGCAGCGCATCGCGCAGTGGGAGCGTGAGCTCTGCGCGCGGCGCGTGATTGTGGTGGGCGACCGCTGCACCGACGTGGAAAACGCGCGCCTCGCCGCGGCGCTAGCCGTGGGCGTGACCTATGGCATGGGCTCCCGCGAGGAGCTTTCCGGCGCGGACTGCCTGTGCGATACCTCCGACGAGGTGCGCAGGGTGTGTGAAGAAGCCATCGCCGCGGGCTGAGACGGTGGCTGTGCAAAGCAAGGTTATCAATGCAAAACAGGAGGAGCTTTCCAATGGAGAAGAAAAATACCGCCGTCGTGACAGTCGTCGGCAACGATACCATCGGCATCATCGCCCGCGTCAGCGCGGCGCTCGCCCATCACGACGCGAACATTCAGGATATTTCGCAGACGGTGCTCTCCGGCATGTTCAACATGATTATGATCGTGGATGTGTCGCTGAGCCGCTTTGAGGAGCTCGAGCATGAGCTGACTGCGCTGGGCGGCGAGCTGGGATTGCAGATTCGCATCCAGCGCAGCGAAATCTTCGACGCGATGCACCGCATCTGAGGGGGACAGCGCGATGATTAACACCTCCGAAATCCTGCAGACAGTGCGGATGATCTCCGAGGAAAAGCTCGATATCCGCACGATCACGATGGGCATTTCGCTCTATGCCTGCGCGCACCCCGATTCCAGGGTGCTCTATAACAATATCTATGACCGCATCACGACGCAGGCGGCCAATCTGGTTAAAACGGGCGAATCGCTCGAGCGCGAGTTCGGCATCCCGATTGTCAACAAGCGCATCTCCGTGACCCCGGCCAGCCTCGTCGCGGCGGCCTGCGGTGACCCCGTGGTCGTCGCGCGCGCGATGGACGCAGCGGCCAGGGAGACGGGCGTCAACTTCATCGGCGGCTATACCGCGCTCGTGCAGAAGGGCATGACGGCCTCCGACCGCGCGCTCATCGCGTCGCTGCCCGAGGCGCTCTCCGCGACGGAGCGCGTGTGCGCGTCGGTCAACGTCGCCTCCACCCGCGCGGGCATCGACATGGACGCCGTGCGCCTGTGCGGCCAGGCCGTCAAGGACATCGCCGAGGCCACGCGCGACACCGACGCCTCCGGCTGCATGAAGCT
>JALFHA010000199.1 GCA_022776785.1 Clostridiales bacterium
AAGGCACGCTCCTCGCGCTTCCCCTCCTCCTCATCGTAAAACTGGCAGTAGCCGCCGATGGGCAGCAGGCGCAGCGAGAACTGCGTGCCGCGCTTATCCTTCTTCTGCAAAAGCAGCGGGCCCATGCCCATGGAAAACTCGACGACCTCAATGCCGCATAGGCGCGCCGCCAGAAAATGGCCGAACTCGTGCACGATAATCAGCACGCCCAGCATCAGCAGCGCCAGCAGAATATACAAGCTCCCTTACACCTCCGTAGCAATCAGCGCGCAAAGCGCCCCGCGCGAAGCAGCGCCTGCGCCCTCGCGCGCGCAGCCCTGTCGCTTTCAAACACCTGCTCAAGCGTCGGGCTCGCCGTCACGGGCACGGAGAGCATCGTCTCCTCCACCAGCTCAGCAATCTGCCCGAAGCGGATGCGGTCATGCAGGAAAGCGTCCACCGCCACCTCGTTGGCGCCGTTGAGGATGGCGCTCATCGTGCCGCCCGCCTCAAGCGCCCTGTACGCCAGCCCCAGCCCGGGGAAGCGCTCAAGGTCAGGCTGCTCGAAGGTCAGCGCGTTCATCGCCGCGAAATCAAGCCGCTTGCCGCCGGTGGGCAGGCGCTCCGGCCAGCTCATCGCATAGAGAATGGGCAGGCGCATGTCGGGCGTGCCCAGCTGCGCCATGACCGCGCCGTCCGCATATTCGACCATAGAATGTATGACGCTCTGCGGGTGGATGAGCACATCGATGCGCTCGGCGGGCATGTCAAACAGCCACCGCGCCTCGATGACCTCCAGCGCCTTGTTCATCATCGACGCGGAATCGATGGTGATCTTGCGGCCCATGCTCCAGTTCGGGTGGCGCAGCGCCTGCTCCTTCGTCGCACAGGCGATGTCCTCCTTTTTCCATGTGCGGAACGGCCCGCCGCTCGCCGTGAGAATCAGCCGCTCCGGGCGGTTGCCGCCTGCGCCCTGCAGGCACTGGAAGATCGCGCTGTGCTCGCTGTCCACGGGCAGCAGCGGATGGCCCGCGCGCCGCGCTGCCTCCGTCACCAGCTCGCCGCCGGCGACCAGCGGCTCCTTGTTGGCCAGCAGCACGCGCTTGCCGCACGCAAGCGCCTCCATCACCGCCGCCAGACCCACCACGCCCACGACAGACACCAGCACGTCATCTGCCTCGCAGGCGCGCACCACGTCGAGCAGCACGTTTTCACCGAACATCCACTGGCAGGCGTTTTTCACGTCCTCCGGGATGTTCTCCGGCTCGACGGTCAGCGCGGCAATCTGAGGATGGAACGCGCGCACTTGCTCAAAGAGCTTTTCGCCCGAGGAATGGGCAACCAGCGCCGTCACCTGAAAGCGGTCACTGTGGCGCGCAGCCACGTCGAGCGCCTGGGTGCCAATGGAACCCGTCGAGCCGAGAATCGCAATTCGTCTCATCGTATCTCCTCCGCAGAGTCAGCGCCGCCTTTACAGCAGCAGGGTGTAGCAATACATGACAATCAGCGTAAAGATGACGCTGTCAAACCTGTCCATCACGCCGCCGTGACCGGGGAACACGCGGCCATAATCCTTGATACCGCTGTGGCGCTTGAGCAGCGATGCGGTCAGGTCGCCGACCTGACCCGCCAGCGAACCGATCACGCCCAGCACAACCGTCGCCGGAACGCCGGGTGTCGCCCATTTGAAGACCGCAGCAAAGCACCAGCGGACGATCAGCGCCACGCCAATGCCGCCGATGACACCCCACACAGCGCCCTCCACCGTCTTTTTGGGGCTGACGCTCGGGCAGAGCTTGTGCCTGCCCATCGCCCTTCCGCCGAAGTAGGCCGCGCCGTCGCAGCCAAAGGCGATGGCAAAGGCCATCGTAATCAACTCCACGCCGGGCACCAGACCGTATTGGGCGTTCATCATCATCATGAACATCGACATCGGCAAAAGGCAGGTGAACAGCGGATATACCGATGCCGCCGCATTGGGAAAGGACGGCTGTTTGCTGAGAATCACGCCCGTCATGGAAATCCCCATCGCCGCCACCACCAGCAGCAGCGGATCAAGCACACCCATGAACCGGCTCAGCGGCCACATCAGCACTGCTGCCGCATAGCCACCCCAGCGGCAAACCCTGTAATCTGCCCTTTCAAGCGCCTTGTAGACCTCGCCCAGCGCGATGAGCGTCAGCGCCACAATCACCAGCTCAGCGAACCAGCCCCGGACAAACAGCACAAAGATCAGAAACGGCACACCAACAGCCGCTGTAATCAGTCGAGTTTTCATCTCATCCCTCATTTCGATGCTTGTACTTTTTCCGCCCGGTGGGCTTGCATGGCAGGCGGCATACCTGCAACATTATCCCTTCTTGACCTCGGGAACGCCGCCAAACCGGCGGTTTCTCGTCGTATATACGGCCAGCGCCTCATCGTAGGCGCGGCGGCCGAAGTCCGGCCAGAGCACGTCCGTCTGGTAGAACTCCGCATAGGCAAGCTGATAGAGCAGGAAGTTGCTCAGGCGCATTTCGCCGCTCGTGCGAATCAGGAAGTCCACCTCGGGCAGCCCCGCCGTGTAAAGCTCGCCTGCAAACATCTCCATGTCAATCTGTTCCGGCGCGATTTCGCCGCGAACAGCCTTTTGAGCCAGGTTCTGCGCCGCGCGCACGATCTCCTGCCGCCCGCCATAATTGAGGGCGATGCACAGCTTCAGGCCCGTGTTGCCGCAGGTGCGCTCGATGGCGGCATGCAGCGCGCGCTTCTGCTTTTCAAGCTGCGCGGGCATCCCGTCGATGTCGCCCAGAATCCGAATCTGCACATTTTCGCGGTTGAGCTCATCCAGCTCCCGCGTAAAATACTCCAGC
>JALFHA010000173.1 GCA_022776785.1 Clostridiales bacterium
CCGCAGGTGTTCCGCTGGCTTCTGGTTTTTACAGAGGGCTGGAAGGAGACGGGCTGGAGCGCCATTGTCTATCTGGCGGCACTGACTGCCGTGGATGAAGAGCTCTACGATGCGGCATATGTGGACGGCGCCGGCTGGTTCAAGCGGCTGTGTCACATCACGCTGCCCAGTATTCTGCCCATCATTTCACTCATGCTGCTTCTGCGTGTAGGCAATATTCTCAACGCAGGCGGCGAGCAGATTCTGGTCATGTATAATTCCACGGTATATTCCACGTCCGATGTGCTCTATACCTACATCTACCGTACGGGCATGGGCAAGCTGGATTTCTCCTCCGCCACGGCATTGGGCCTGTTTGAGTCGATGGTCGGATTTATCCTGCTGGTCACATGCAACGGCATCAGCCGCAAGGCGTTGGGAAGGAGTCTGTGGTAACATGAGCGCCGTCATGGAAAAACGGGCCGGAGCCCGGATCGCGCGCGCCCTGAACATCATGCTGCTCGCGCTGGTTTCGCTCATCTGCCTGCTTCCCTTTGTACACATGATTGCCAAATCGTTTTCGGGCGCAGCGGCCGTCTCTGCGGGACGGGTGACGTTTTACCCGATCGATTTCACGCTGAATACCTATCGGTATGTCCTTCAGGATTCCCTGTTTTTCAGCTCCTTCCGCAACAGCGTGATCATCACAGTCGGCGGCACGCTGCTCTCGCTGACCTTCACGGTTCTGGCTGCGTATCCGCTCTCCAAGCAGCACCTGCGCGGAAGGCGCGTCATTCTGCTGCTCTATGTGTTTACCATGCTTTTCTACGGCGGCATGGTGTCCATTTACGTGTTCATGCGCACGCTCAATCTGCTCAATACGCTGGCCTGCCAGATCATTCCCCTGCTGGTATCGCAGTACAACCTGTTTGTGATGAAAACCTTCTTTGAGGGCATTCCGGAGTCGATCGAGGAGTCCGCGCACATCGACGGCGCAGGCCCCCTGAGAACCTTGGTGAGCATCGTGCTGCCGCTGTCGCTGCCGTCGCTGGCGACCATCGGCCTGTTTTACGCCGTGGCGTATTGGAACAACTACTATCATCCCATGCTCTTCATCACCCGGGCGGACGTCAAGCCGCTGCAGATGTACCTGTATGAGCTGATCACCACCACGCAGAATCTGTACGAGGTGGACCCCGTCATTGCAGCGGGCCTGTCGTCCAGCGGCATGCAGGCCGCTGCCATCGTGGTTAGCACGTTGCCCATTCTGCTCGTCTATCCATTTTTGCAGAAGTACTTCATCAAGGGCCTGACGGTGGGCTCGGTGAAGGGCTGAACACCTGAAATCAGCGCCGAACGACATCATCGGCGATGATCAATAAAAAAAGGAGGCTTTCCCATGAAAAAGATCGCTATGCTTCTCCTGGCCGCTGTCCTGCTGACAGTGCTTCTGCCGATGGCGATGGCGGAAGAAAAGCCCACGCTGCGTGTGCTCGGTCCATACGTCGGGTTCGATCCCAACAACGACGCGACCGGCAAGGCCATTGAGGAAAAGACGGGCTATCACGTTGAGTACAACATGCTTCCGGCGGAGAACGCCACGGAGAACCTGCTGATGCGCATCGCCTCCGGCGAATCCTATGATATTCTGCGCATCAGTGAGGATCAGTATCAGGAGCTGCTCAGCCGCAACGCGCTGCTGCCGCTGGATGATCTGCTGGCGCAGTATGGCAGCAACCTGACGACCAAGATCTTCGACAGCGCGTATTCCCTGACCCGCCAGGACGGCGTGACCTACGGCATCCCGATGATGGCAGAGCGCGCCAGCATCTTTACCGGCATGGTCATGCGTCAGGACATTCTGGACGAAATCGGCATGGCCGTGCCGACGACGCCGGATGAGCTCAAGGCTGTGCTGATAGCGGTGAAGGAGAAGCATCCGGAGCTCATTCCGCTGCTGACCTGCGATGAGAGCAAGATCAACACCATCTCCTCCGGCTTTGGCTTCTACTTCGACTGGAACGATGTCGATGGCAGCCTGAAGCACTATGTGGAGATGCCGGAGTACAAGGCGTATCTGGCGTACATGGCCGACCTGTATGCCAACGGCCTGCTGGACAAGGATATCGCCGTGAACAATGGCACCACCCGCACGGAGAAATTCTCCTCTGACAATGCCTTTGCCTACTACTGCACCGGCTGGACGGATCCGACCATCGTGGGCTACTACGAGAATCATCCGGACGAGAAGAACACGCTGGTGTACGTGGCTCCTCTCTATGACAAGAACGGCAAGCGCGGCATGATGCGTCAGCAGGCGCTCAACAACGTCTCCTGCATTCCGGTGACCGCCGCCAATCCCGATGAGGCTGTCAAGTTCATGAACCGCAAGCTCGACGAGGATGTGTTCACCTACATCACACTCGGCGTGAAGGACGAAACCTTTACCGTCGATGAGAACAACAGATACGCGCCGATCATGCCGATCTTCAACGAGTGGCGCAACAACGCATGGTGGTACCTCAACAGCTTCGACATGACCTGCTATGGCGATATGTGGATGGCCAGAACGCGCCGTACCAAGGCCGTCGGCGAGATCTATGATGGGCTGAACCAGTTTGCTGCGGAGTGCGCCGTCGATAATCCGACCGATCTGTGCCCGTCGCTGAAGGCTGTTGTGGAAAACAAGAACGCTCTGAACACGATGGTGGATGACTATGTGCTTCAGGTCATCGTCGGTGTCAAGAGTGTCGAGGATCACGACGCCTTCGTTAAGGAGTGGCTGGCTGCGGGCGGTCAGGCCTGCGAGGATGCCTACAATGAGTGGTATCAGAGCAAGTAACCGCGATTCAAACACGGGGCGCCGGGGCATCCGGCACCCTTGCTGACGACGGGAGGGCAATATGAGATACAGCAGAGAGGTTCCTCTTCACAGCGAATGGGATGTGATTGTGTGCGGCGCGGGGCCTTCCGGGCTGGCAGCGGCGGTGACGGCGGCCAGACTTGGGATGCGCGTGATGCTGCTGGAGCGCTATGGTTCAGTCGGCGGCTGCCTGACACTGGGAAATGTGAGCACGATCATGGGCAGCGTTGCGCCGGGTACCATCCGGGATGAGATGGCAAAGCTGCTGCACAGCGCAGATGTCTCTACGGGTATCGATTGTGATGAAGCCAAAGGCGTGCTGATTGAGTGGCTGGCGCAGGAGCAGGTCACCTTCCGGCTGCAAACACCGGTCGTCGATGCGCTGATGCAGAACGGAACGATTCAGGGCGTTTATGTGCTGACGCAGCAGGGAATTGCCCTCATGCGGGGCAAGGTTGTCATCGACGCGACAGGGGACGGCTTTGTTTCCGCGATGGCGGGCGCGCAGGTCATGGTTGGCCGCGACGGGGACGGCCTTGTGCAGCCGTCGTCCATCATGTATACGATCGACGGCGTGGATCCGGACTGCACATTGGTGTGCAACCACGAGGAGCATTATACGACCTTCCCGGATGGACGGGAGTATCTGGCTCTTTGTCATCAGGCTGCCAAGGATGGCAGATTACCGCCCAGTGTTTCCATTGTCCGCCTGTATGCCACCGGCGTACCGGGGGAGAGACTGGTCAATGCGACGCAGGCGAACGGTGTGTGCGTGCTCAGCGACGGGGATGCCGAACAAGCGGAAATCGTGCTGCGCCGTCAAATCCGGCAGGTTAACCATTTCCTGCGTGCCGAGGTGCCGGGATTTGCGGGCATTCGCGTCAGAACGAGCGCTTCTACGCTGGGCGTGAGGGAGAGCCGCCGCATAGCAGGACGTTATCAGCTCTGCGCAGAGGATTTGCTGATCGGGCGTCGATTTGAGGATGTTGTCGTGCATAACGCCAACTTCCCGATTGATATCCATAATCCGAGCGGCGGTGGCCAGGCTGAAACAGAGGGTTGCCCGCATAAAGCGCAGCCCTACGATATCCCGATGCGTGCGCTTCAGCCGTTGGGCGTCGAGGGGCTTGTTCTCTGTGGACGGTGCATTAGCGGCTCTCATCGGGCGCATGCTTCCTACCGGGTTATGAACATCGCAATGGCCATTGGGCAGGCGGCGGGCACGATGGCGGCGGTGTCCGTTCAGGGCAACATACCTGTTTCTGAGCTGGAAGCGGCTGCTGTTCAATCGAAGCTCCGCGAGCAGGGGTGCCGTATCACAGACGCCTGAACCTTGCTGGCGACCGATGCGTTCGCCAAGTTTGTCATGCTGCAATCAAGGATAGAACCCTGAGCTGTCGGGCTGGGAAGAATACAGACAAGGGGGTTCAAGGGATGTGCATCTGCACATCCTCTGAACCCCCGGAACCTTTCGAGCCGGTAATCGTAATTTGTATCAAAACCGGCATGAGGCCGGTTGCATCACCGACCAAGTCATGTAAGTCCCGTTGCTTTGCGGTCGAGTTCGGAGCTTTGCAGAAGGACTTACAGAGTAAATGTAGGTGCAGACACACCTGGAGACTCAGACATTGTATGATGTCCGGGTTTTATTTTTGGTTTATAGGCCTTTTTTGCAAAGCGCCGCTTTCATGCCGGTTTGATTTGCCTGATTCTTGCCAAAAAGGGGCGGAGACTGTGTACGGCATCACCCGGACACAGCCTCCGCTTTTTCTTTTAGGCTTTAATACTATTTTGCGGCTAAAATCTAGCTTTGCAGAATCAGCCCCGTTTCAATCGTAGGATGCTTCGCATCCTGCTCTGAAACTGCTTTTTCTTTTGAACCAATAAGGGAACATTGGGCTGCCGACCCGGGAAACCCGCATAGTCGCGCCAAAGGCGCTCCTTGCGGTTTCCAGCCTTCGCCTGCCTGATTCCGCCACAGGCGGCGGCAGGTTGCGGCTCCAAACCTGCTTGAGGGATTTC
>JALFHA010000285.1 GCA_022776785.1 Clostridiales bacterium
GGGCTGATGTGGCAGCTCTGGCACGCCACGGGCGAGGAGGTCTACCGCCGCGAGGCGCTGCGCGTGGAGGAGCTGCTGACGGCAGAATTCCGCCGGTTCGACCTGCTCAACCACGACGTGGGCTTCATGTATCTGCTCTCCACCGGCGCGCATTACCGCCTGACCGGCGATGCGCAGGCGCTCAGCGACACGCTGCACGCGGCGACGCTGCTGGCGGGGCGCTTCAACCCCAACGGCTTCATCCGCGCGTGGCCGCAGCGCGAGCGCGCGGGCTACGCCATCATCGACTGCATGATGAACCTGTCGCTGCTCTACTGGGCCAGCGAGCAGACGGGCGACCCGCGCTTTGAGCAGATTGCCCGCATCCATGCGGATACGACGATGCGCGAATTCCTGCGCGAGGACGGCAGCAGCTGCCACATCGTCATCTTCGACCCGGCCACGGGCAAGGCGCTCGACCGCCCCGCCGGGCAGGGCTACGCGCCCGGCTCCAGCTGGAGCCGCGGGCAGGCGTGGGCGCTGTACGGCTTCACCCTCAGCGGCATCAACACGGGCGAGCAGAAATACATCGACGCGGCGAGGCGCTGCGCGGCGTACTTCATCGCCCATATCCGCGAGGACGGCCTGACGGACAGCGACTTCTGCCAGCCCAAGGACGAGGAGCGCATCGACAACATCGCGGGCGCGTGTGCGGCCTGCGGCCTGCTCGAGCTGGCGGAGCTCGTCGGCGGCGAGGAGGGCGAGGGCTACCGCGCGGCGGCGATGCGGCTGCTGCATGCGCTCGACGAGCTCTGCGCCGACTGGAGTGACGGCGCTCCGGGCATCCTGCAAAGGTGCACGGCCAGCTATCACGACGACGGCGCGGGACGGCACATCAACATTCTCTATGGCGATTACTTCTTTGTGGAGGCGCTGTGCAAGCTGCGCGGCACCGACGCGAAGCTGTGGACGAGGTGGAACGCATGACGACAATCCGAATTCTGAGGCAGGGGCAGGTCATCGCCTCGGCCAGTGGCGAGCGCGCCGCATCGCTGCTCTATCGCGGCGCCTATCAGCCCGGCGACGAGATCCGCTTTGAGGCCGGGTACAGCCGCGCATGCGTGACGGTCGATCAGGCTGTCGCCCCGGCGCGCGTGTACATCGAAAACGGCGGCTTTACCTACCGCATCCCCATCAGCGGCGACAATGCGCTCGTCTACGCGCCCGGCGCGTTTACGGGCGACATGCACCTCATCGACATCCGCCCCGACGAGCTCAACAGCTACCGCAACATGGCGGCAAACCCCGCCGACCAGCGCGGCGAGACGAGCGCCTATCCCCACGCGACGGCCAACGTCGAGACGCGCGGCGAGAGCGTCTTTGCGGCGCGCAACGTCATCGACGGCCTGCACATCGCAAACGGCCACGGCGCGTGGCCCTATGGAAGCTGGGGCATTGGCGAGCGCACCGATGCGGAGCTGACGCTTGACTTCGGCCGCGAGGTCGAGGTCAACACGATGGTGCTCTGGCTGCGCGCGGACTTCCCGCACGACGCCTACTGGACCTCCGGCGCGGTGACGCTCAGCGACGGCACGCGCATCGACTTTACGCTCTCGGGCATCGACGGCCCGCAGCGCGTGGAGCTCGGCAGGCACACCATCCGCTCCCTGAAGCTCCACAGCCTCGTCAAGTGCGATATGCCGTCGGCCTTCCCGGCGCTTCGCCAGCTCGAGGTCTTTGGCCGCGACGTGAGGACGGACAGCTGAACAAGGCGGCTGCAGCATCAGAAAAGCCCATAGCCTGATACTAATCCTAGATAAAAACGAGCTATAGCGCGAAGCGATGAAGGGCGTTTGAGGGATGAAATCCCTCAAGCAGGTTTGGAGCCTTCTCCTGCCGCCGCCTGTGGCGGAATCAGGCAGGCGAAGGCTGGAAACCGCAAGGAGCGCCTTTGGCGCGACTATGCGGGTTTCCCGGGTCGGCAGCCCAACGTTCTTCATTGATTAAGCGTTTTTGCAAAGTAGTCAGGGAGC
>JALFHA010000228.1 GCA_022776785.1 Clostridiales bacterium
TTCCGCGCCACTGCGCGACGGCACGGACGGCGTGCTCGCCGCGTCGAAGCCGCTGGTTCTGAGCGGCAATCTCGTCACCGGCATACGGCTGACGCTGCAAAAGGGGCGCATCGTCGAGGCGCACGCCGATTCCGGCGAGGACGTGCTGCAAAAGGCGCTTGACACCGACGAGGGCGCGCGGTATCTGGGGGAGATAGCGCTGGTGCCGTCGGACTCGCCGATTGCGCAAAGCGGTCTGCTCTACTACAACACGCTCTTTGACGAGAATGCGGCCTGTCACTTCGCCTTCGGCGAGGCGTATCCCGGCTGCGTGCGCGGGGGCGAGGGCATGGACGAGGAGGTGTTGCTCGCGCAGGGCATCAACGCTGTCAGCAGCACGCATGTGGACTTCATGATCGGCACGGACGACCTGTGCATCACGGGCACGACGCAGGATGGGCGCGAGGTTCCCGTGTTTGAAAAAGGGCGCTTCGCGCTGTAAAGCAGCCGGCGGCCGCACCCGTTCCGGACAGGCGATTTTCCATAGGATAAAACTGCCATTTTGCGCGGAGGAAATTGCAAATTCCGCACAAAATCGAAAGCGGCTTTTGATTTGGAGGGGCAAAGGATGAGCTATTCGATCGGCGACGTCTCCCGCGTGCTGGGCATGACGACCAGCGCGCTGCATTACTACGAAAAGGAAGGCGTGATCGACACGCCCAAGGAGGAATCTGGCAGGCGCTATTATGAGGATGCGGACGTGATGCGCCTCATCAGCGCGAAGAAGTACCGCTCAATGGGCGTATCCCTGCACGACATCGCCGTGCAGTTTGCCAGCGACGGCATGACGGGGGAGCAGGTCATCGCGAGGATGCACGAAAAGCGCCTTGAGGCCGCGCTCGAGGCCGCCCGCTATGCCGCGCTGGAGGCGGATATCGCCCGGCTGATCGCCAGAAGCGAGGCTGGGCTGTCCGCGGAGGGCGCAGTGGACGTGCGTCTGGTGGAGGATATGCTCATGCTGCGCGGCACGAAGGGCGCGCTGGTGCCGCGCGACCATGAGGAGCAGCGCCTCGCCCGCGCTTGGCTGGATGCCATGCCGGCCGTGAGCCTGAGCATTGCGCGCAGAAGCGGGGAGGAGCGCGCCGATTTCGCGCTGATGATCCCGCGCGCGCAGGGGGAAGCGCGGGGCTTTGCGCCAGACGGGAGAGCGGTGACGCTGCTGCCCGGCGGCATGGCGGTGCACGCCGTCGCCGTCTGCGGCGAGGAGCAGTACGAGCAGCCGGAGGTGATCTTCAGGCCCATTCTCGCCTTTGCGCGGGAGCACCGCTTCCAGCCTGCCGGGCCGCTATGGGGCTGTATGTTGCTGGTGGACTGCTCCGGCGGCAGGCGCAGGCATTATTATGATACCTATATGCCCGTCCTGTAGAGGCGGGGCATGGCACACACCGGCGCGCGCGTCAAAAAAAGAACGCAGGCATGACAGAAAAATGACGGAGAAGCTGCATCAATCTCCCTTGCTTCAAAAGCCGCTTGAGGGTGTATACTCAGGTCAATGATTGACGAATCCTTGTCAATCAAAGCTCGAAGGAGGAAGAACCATGAAGAAGATTCTCTGTCTGGCGCTTGCGCTGGCCGTCATGCTGACCGCCGCGCTGGCTGTCGCGGATACCAGCTATACCGCGACGGTCGATTCCCAGATCGGCGGCGTGGACGCCGTCACCTGCACCGTGACGCTGGCGGACGACGGCACCATCGTCGCCGTGACGGTTGACGAGTGCAAGGATACTCCCGGCATCTGCGATGCCGCTGTGAAGGCCATCCCCGAGCAGATGGTTGCGCAGAACTCCATCAACGTCGATGCCGTCGCCGGCGCGACGCTGACCTCGCAGGCTATCATGAACGCGGTTACCGCTGCGCTTACCGAGGGCGGCGTGGATGTGACCGCGCTGAGCGAGAAGAAGGAGGTCGTCGTCGAGAAGGCGGCCGACGAGCAGCTTGAGGCCGACATCGTCATCATCGGCGCGGGCGGCGCGGGCCTTGCTGCGGCGATTTCCGCCGAGCAGAACGGCGCGAAGTCCGTCATCGTCGTGGAGAAGATGCCCAAGGTCGGCGGCAACACTATCCTCGCGGGCGGCGCGCTCAACGCTGTGGATGACCGCAGCGAGACCGCTGTCAAGCAGAATGACTCCGTGTTCTGGCACTACACCCAGACGCTCAAGGGCGGCGACTATCAGGGCGACCCGGAACTGGTCATGACCCTTGTCTCCAACGCGTGGGACGGCGTGATGTGGCTCAAGAGCATGGGCATGGAGTTCAATGAGGACGCCATCTTCACCGTGACCGGCGGCCTCTGGGAGCGCGCGCACAAGCCGGTGATGCCGGTTGGCACGGGCTTCTTTGACACCTACAACCGCTACATCGACGCGCACAGCGACGTCATCAAGGTGATGCTCAACACCAAGGCTGAGGAGATCACCACCGATGCAAACGGCCGCGTGAACGGCATTGTCTGCACCGGCGAAACCGGCAACACCATCACCATCGCGGCGAACAGCGGCGTGGTCGTGGCAACCGGCGGCTTCGCCAAGAATGTCGAGATGCGCCAGGTGTTCGACACCATCTGGGGCTGCCTTGATGAGACCGTGAGGTCCACCAACCACGAGGGCGCGACCGGCGACGGCGTCAAGATGATGCAGAAGCTCGGCGCGGACTTCATCCAGATGGGCAACATCCAGCTCCTGCCGCTGGGCGATCCGGTGACCGGCTCCCTCGCGGGCAACATCGAGCACAACGTGGAGACCCGCGTGTTCATCAACAAGGAAGGCAACCGCTATTGCGACGAGGGCGGCCGCCGCGATGACATGACCAACGCGCTCTTCGCGCAGACCGACAAGACCATGTACATCGTCATGGACTCCGACACCTATCCCACGGGCGACGAGCTCAACAACTTTGGCGAGACCGCGAACCAGCTCGTGGCTGCGGGCCGCGCCTACAAGGCGGATACCCTCGAAGAGCTGGCCGCGCAGATCGGCGTGCCGGCTGACGCGCTGGTGGCGGCCATCACCGAGTACAACCGCTACTGCGAGGGCGGCGACAAGTACGGCGAGAAGGACGAGTTCGGTCGCTCCCTGTTCGCAACGCCCATTGACAACGGCCCGTTCTACGCGGCTGCCCGCGTGCCCACCGTCCACCACACCATGGGCGGCGTGCGCATCAACACCTCCTGCCAGGTCATCAACGAGAAGGGCGAGGTCATTCCGGGCTTGTATGCGGCTGGCGAGGTCACCGGCGGCATCCACGGTGCGAACCGCCTTGGCGGCAACGCGCTGACCGACACGGTCGTCTTCGGCCGTATCGCGGGCGCTTCCGCGGCTGCGGGCAAGTAATTCCCGCGCCGGTACAAAAGACGGCAAGGTACAAAAGAAAAGCATGAAAAGCGGGGAGAGAATGACCCTTGACGGGCTGTTCTCTCCCCGCTGACGCTTAATACTGTTCTTCAATTAAAGTATTTCTTGCGGTTTTCTCGTTGGTTCGTCAAGAACTCACCGTCAGGCCT
>JALFHA010000262.1 GCA_022776785.1 Clostridiales bacterium
ACCCGCATGGGTCAGCTGGTGGCGCAGGAAGCCTCGAAGCGGCTGGACGCGCCCTTCGGCATCGTCGATCTGTCGCTGGCCCCCACGCCGGCCATCGGCGATTCCGTCGCGCATATTCTCGAAGAGATGGGGCTGGAGCGCTGCGGCCAGCACGGCACCACCGCCGCGCTGATGATGCTCAACGACGCGGTGAAGAAGGGCGGCGTGATGGCCTCCAGCCATGTCGGCGGCCTGTCCGGCGCGTTCATCCCCGTCTCTGAGGATATCGGCATGATTCACGCCGCCGAGCGCGGCGCGCTCAGCCTTGAAAAGCTCGAGGCCATGACCTGCGTCTGCTCCGTTGGCCTCGATATGATCGCCGTGCCGGGCGATACGCCCGCCTCGACCATCGCCGCCATCATCGCCGACGAGGCGGCTATCGGCATGGTGAACAGCAAGACGACCGCCGTGCGCATCATCCCCGCGCCGGGCAAGACGGTCGGCGATCAGGTGGAGTTCGGCGGGCTGTTCGGCCGCGCGCCCATCATGCGCGTCAGCCCGTATTCCGCGGAGAAGTTCATCGCCCGCGGCGGACGTATTCCCGCGCCGCTGCAAAGCCTGAAGAACTGATAAAGGAGAAGCATTATGGAACAGGAACTCACGCGCGATCAGGTAGACGCGCACTACACATGGGATCTGACCCGCATTTTTGAAAGCGATGAGGCCTGGGAGGCTGCGTTCGCCGAGGTGAAGGCGCAGGCGGAGGCATTTGCCGCGCTTGCGGGCACGCTGACCTCCGGCCGTGAGGCCGTGCTCGCCGCGCTGCGCGCGATGACCGCGCTCGAGCAGCGCTACAGCGAGGTGATGACCTACGCGATGATGAAGCTGCATGAGGACGGCGCGCAGGGCAGGTATCAGGCGATGAGCGACCGCGCCATGACGCTGGGCAGCGACGTGGCCGCGAAGTGCGCGTTCCTCACGCCCGAGCTGCTGACGCTCGAGCCAAGCGAGCTGGAGGCGATGATCGCCGACCCGGCGTTTGCCGATTACGACGCCTTCCTGCGCGACGTGCTGCGCATGAAGCCGCATACGCTCAGCGTGCGCGAGGAGCAGCTGCTTGCGGCGGCGTCGGAGCTGCGCGGCATCCCGGAGAGCGCGGCCGACATGCTCTACATCGACCTCGATCTGGGCACGACGCGCGGCGAGGATGGCAAGAAGACTAAGCTCACCGACGCGCGCCTGCTGTCCTTCCTCTCCAGCCGCGACCGCGCCGTTCGCAAGTCGGCGTATGTGAACACCATGAAGGGCTATGACCGCATGGGCAACACCATCGCGGCGCTCTACGCCGGGCAGGTCAAGGCTGATCTGTTCGACAGCCGCGCGCGCGGATACAGCAGCCCGCGTCAGGCGCGGCTCTATCAGGACGCGGTGGACGAGAGCGTTTACGACAGCCTGATTGACGCGGTGCACGGCGGCATCGGCACGCTGACGGAGTACCTGCACATCAAGCAGCGCCGCATGGGGCTGCCCAAGCTGCACCTGTACGACCTGTATGCCGAGGAGAGCGTCGATTTCGACGTGCACCTTGACATCGACGAGGCGTTCAAGGTGTTCCTCGAGGCGGTCAGGCCGCTGGGCGAGGACTATGTGGCGGACGCGTCCCGCGCGCTTTCCGAGCGCTGGATTGACGTCTACGAGACGAAGAACAAGCGCGGTGGCGCGTACAGCTGCGGCAGTGTGACGCGCACCACGCCGTATGTGCTTCTCAACTACAAGCCGACCTACGACGGCCTGTCCACGCTCTGCCACGAGATGGGCCACGCGATGCACAGCTTCTATTCCAACAAGACGCAGCCCGCGGCGAAGGCGGATTACACGATCTTCGTGGCCGAGGTGGCCTCCACCTGCAACGAGATCCTGCTCTCCGAGCACCTGCGCAAAAAGTACGCGGACAACCCGAAGGCGCAGGCGGCGCTCATCAATTCGCTTTTGCAGCACTTCCGCACGACGGTGTTCAGGCAGACGATGTTCGCCGAGTTCGAGCACAAGGCGCACGTCATGGCGCAGGAGGGGCAGAGCCTCACCCGCGAGAGCCTGAGCGAGATGTATTACGGCCTCAACAAGCTCTACTACGGCGGCGCGTGCAGGGTGGACAAGGAGGTCGCCTCCGAGTGGATGCGCATCCCGCACTTCTACAGCCCGTACTACGTCTACAAGTACGCGACGGGCTTCTGCGCGGCGGTGGCGCTGGCGCGCGGCATCCTCAGCGGCGATGCGGACAAGGTGGCGGCCTACCGCAAATTCCTCACGCTGGGCGGCAGCATGAAGCCCATCGAGGAGCTGAAGGTCGCAGGGGTAGACATGTCCACGCCGCAGCCGGTGTGCGAGGCGCTTGACTACTTTGCCGAACTGGTGCTCGCCTACGGGGAGCTGGAGGCATGAGGATGCAGGGCTATGACATGGAGGCCGCCGTCCCCTTCATCGCCGCGGCGATGACAAAGGCCGGTGTGCGCGCCCCGCGGGAGGAGCTGACGGCCTTCATCCGCCGCGCCATCGACGAGGATTTTGCCTATATGCGCGAAATCGACGTGCTGGATGACGACGGCCTGATGGGCGAGGGCGAGTATGACGAGGATGACGCCTTTGAGGAGCTCCTCGTCCGCCTCGCCAGCGGTCAGGACGAGGACGGCATCGGCCGCACGGCGCAGTGGCTTGACGCCTATATGGCCGCGCAGGCGGATTTTCTCGAGCAAAGCGGCCTGGCGGACGGGGAGTGAGCGGCATGGCGGAGCATATTGAGGCCATCGTCGCCTCGCAGAAGGACAGGCCGGAGCCGGTCACCGGCAAGGGCTTTCTGCTGTCCGTCGCGGGTGTGGTGCTGCGGCTGGCGCTGGCGCAGATCGTCGTCAACCTGCTGATTTCGGCGACGGGCGTCGGGCTGCTCAACGTGGCGTTTTACGTCTATGCGGTGTGGCTGCTGGCATCGTTCATGCGCCGCACCGTCGCCGCGAGCGCCTATACGCTCAAGGAGAGCACGCTTTACCTGCAAAAGCTGCTCGGCGACAGCACGACCTCCGTGGTGGAGATTCCGCTTCACGCCATCCGGGCTATCCGGCCGGTGGCGGCGTGCGAGCGGCTCAAGCTCAGCTACCGGCAGGTGACGGTCATCGATGCGCGTGCACGCGCGCCGTTTCGCGCGAGGCTGGCGTTTTTCCTGAGCCTGTTTTCCGCGCGCATGGCGCGGATGGCGGCGGGCAAGGATGCGGAGCGCGTCATCGGCTATGCGATTGCCTTTGACGAGGGCGGAAGGACGCGCTGCTGCGTGTTCCGTCCGGATGAGGCCTTCTGCGCAGCGCTTCAAGAGACGCTGCCGGAGGCATTCGGGGTTGACGACCGCATGGAACGCGAGCGGACGACGCTGTGGGCGCGCGCGCTGCAAAGGGCGTTCCCGGCGCTCTATCCGCAGGTGAAGCCGCTGGTCGATGAGCAGGAGCTTGAGCAGGCCCGCGCGCAGGCGAGAGTACAAAAACAGAAGAAGAAGCCCGGCAAGGAGGGCGAGCAGCTCGTGCAGCAGGGCGCGGCGCGCAGACGGCGCGGCAATAACGGGCAGGCGAAATAGCGCAGCTTGAACGCAGGGCCGCGCTGGGAGCCATCCCGAAAAACGGAGACAGGATAATCAGAGCATGAAGTATAAGACAGTATTGTTTGACCTGGACGGCACGCTGACCCGCTCGGAGGCGGGCATCACGCGCTCGGCGCTCTATGCGGCGGAGCGGATGGGCTATACCGGCCTGACGGAGCGGGATTTTCTGCCGTTCATCGGCCCGCCGCTGCATGATTCCTTCAAGCGGATGCTTGGCATGGACGACGATCAGGCGCAGCGGGCGACGGAGCTCTACCGTGAGCGCTTTTCCCGCGTGGGCTGGGCGGAAAACGAGGTCTACACGGGCATCCCGGCGCTGCTGCGCAGCTTGAAGAAGAATGGCGTGCGCGTCGCTATCTCCACGGCCAAGCCGCAGGTGTTCGCTGAGCGCATCGCGGCGCGCTTTGGCATGGCGCCGTATCTGGATGCGATCATCGGCCCGCCGGAGGGCGAGCGCCATGCGAGCAAGGCGGACATCGTGCGCCGCGCGCTTGCGCAGCTCGGCGGGCCAGCCGTGATGGTCGGGGACCGCTGCTACGACGTGGAGGGCGGCGCGGCCAACGGCATTGACACCATCGGCGTCGCCTATGGCTATGGCACGCGGGAGGAGCTGGAGCGCTCCGGCGCGACGGCGATTGCGGACACGGTGGACGCGCTGGGCGATTTGCTGCTGGGCGACTCGCCCCGCTCGCGCGGCGTGTTCCTTTCGATGGAGGGCATGGACGGCTGCGGCAAGACGACACAGCGCGAGGCGCTCGTGCGGCACCTTGAGCAGCAGGGCTGGGCAGTGCAGGTGACGCGCGAGCCCGGCGGCGACGAAATCGCCGAGAAGATTCGCGCGCTCATCCTCGACCCGGCCAACACGCAGATGGCTGATGTGACGGAGGCCTATCTCTATGCGGCCTCCCGCGCGCAGAATGTGCGCACGCGCATCCGCCCGGCGCTCGAGCGCGGCATGGCGGTGGTGTGCGACCGGTTTGTGGATTCCTCCGCGGCCTATCAGGGCGGCGGGCGGCGGCTGGGCATGGAGCGCGTGCTGGCGCTTAACGCCGCCGCGGTGGACGGTGAGGTGCCGGACGTCACCGTCTACCTGCGCATGACGCCGGAGGCGGCGCTCGCCCGGCGGCTGAACGCTTCCGAGCCGGACAGGCTCGAGCGCGAGCAGGCAGACTTCTATCAGCGCACGTTTGAAGCTTACGAGGCGCTCTACGCTGGGGAAGCAGGCACGCGCGTGGCGGCGGTCGATGCGGCGCAGCCCATCGAGGATGTGACGCGGGACATGCTCGCGGCGGTGGATGCGCGCCTTTGTGCGCTGGCCGCGGCGGTGAAGCGGTAAAGGAGAAGAAAAGCAAATGGCGAGAATCGTCGTGGGCATGTCCGGCGGGGTGGATTCCTCCGTCGCCGCGCTGCTGCTCAAGCGGGCAGGGCACGAGGTCATCGGCGTGTTCATGAAGAACTGGGAGGAGAAGGACGAGCGCGGCGTGTGCACGAGCGAGGCCGACTGGGCCGACGTGCGCAGCGTATGCGACGCCATCGGCATTCCGTATTATCCGGTCAATTTTGTGCGCGAGTATTATGACCGCGTGTTCTCCTACTTCCTTGACGAGTACAGACGTGGACGCACGCCCAACCCGGACGTGCTGTGCAATCGGGAGATCAAGTTTAAGGCGTTCCTCGATTACGCCCTGAAGCTCGGCGCGGACGCCGTGGCAACCGGCCACTTCTGCCGCCTCGGCGAGGCGGATGGGAAGCGCCAGCTACTGCGCGGCGCGGACCCGAACAAGGATCAGAGCTACTTCCTCTACATGCTCGGCCAGCGCGCGCTTGAAAGGGCGATGTTCCCGGTTGGCGGCATGACCAAGGCGCAGGTGCGCGAAATCGCTGCGCAGGCCGGGCTGGTCACCAGCAGAAAGAAGGACTCCACCGGCGTGTGCTTCATCGGGGAGCGGCACTTCAAGCCGTTTTTGCAGCAGTTCCTGCCCGCGCAGCCGGGCGAGATGCGCACGCCGGAGGGCCGCGTCGTCGGCCGTCACGACGGGCTGATGTACTACACGCTCGGCCAGCGGCGCGGGCTGGGCATTGGCGGCGTGGAGGGGGAGACGGACGGCGGGCGCTGGTTCGTGCTCGCCAAGGACATGGAGCGCAACGTGCTCGTCGTCACGCAGGGCGGCGACCATCCGCTGCTCTACAGCCGACACGCCTTCGGCGAGGATGCGACGTGGATCGCCGGGGAGCCGCCTGCGCAGGAATTCGACTGCGCGTGCAAGTATCGCTACCGCCAGAGCGACCAGCAGGTGCATGTGACGCTGCTGGAGGGCAATCGGGTGATGGTGGAGGCGCGGACGCCCCAGCGCGCCGTCACGCCGGGGCAGAGCATGGTGTTTTATCAGGGCGACGTGTGTCTGGGCGGCGCGGTGTGCGCGTCCGTCGCCGACGCGGGACAGGTGGGTACGGCATGAATACGATACAGAAGTTTTTCGGGCACCTTTCGACGGTGACGCGTCACCGCCATCTGGTGATCGCGCACTGCGCAAGAGCGGGCATCCTCTGGCAGGGCCTGCGGCACGACCTGTCCAAATACGGCAAAACGGAATTCTGGCAGGGCGTGCGCTTCTTTGACGGCACGCACTCGCCCACCGAGGACGAGCGGCGCACGCTCGGCTATTCGCTGGCGTGGATGCACCACAAGGGGCGCAACCGCCACCACTGGGAATACTGGACGGACTACAGCGTGACCGAAAAGCGCTATGTGCCCATGCCCATGCCGCGACGGTTCATGGCGGAGATGCTCTGCGACCGCATCGCGGCCAGCAAGATCTACAACGGCGCGGCCTATACCGACGCCGCCCCGCTTGACTATCTGATGCGCGGCAAGATGCACGACGCTATGCACCCCGAGACGCGGAGGACGCTCGAGCGTTTCCTGACCCAGCTGCGCGACGAGGGCGAGGCGGCGATGTTCGCCTCCCTGCGCGCGTGGGTGAAGGAAAAGCCGTGAACACGCCTCCCTTCCGCTTCATAGGCTGGAGCGAAGGGAGGCTTTTTCATGACGAAAAGGGAGGCTATCGCCGAGCGGGCGCTTTCGCTCGTCGGCTGCGGGTATGTGTACGGTGCGACGGGCTGGATCTGCACGCGCGCGCGGCTGGAGCAGCAGGCGCGGCAATACCCGCTCTACGCGCCGATGATCCTGCGCTATGGCCCGAAGTGGATCGGCCGGCGCTGCTTTGACTGCGCGCAGCTCACGCGCGAGGCGGCGGGCGCGGTGGGATTCCGCCTGCCCAGCGGCTCATCGAGCCAGTGGCGGGATGCACAGGCGTGGAAGGAGCGCGGTGCCATCGACACGCTGCCCGACGAGCCAGGGCTTTTTCTTTTTACGCAGAAGCTCGGACGGATGACACACACGGGCGTGTCCGTCGGCGGGGGCTGGGAGGTGGACGCTCGCGGGCACGCCTACGGAGTGGTGCGGCGGCGGATCGAGGATACGTCCTTTACGCACTGGGCACGGCTGGCCGTCGATTACGATGCGGACGCGGAGGATCCCAATCCCCCGCCGGAGCCCGGCGGACGGACGCTGCGCCGGGGGATGAGCGGAGAGGACGTGCGCGCGCTGCAAAAGCAGCTCCTTGCGCTGGGCTTTGACGTGGGCAAGGCCGGTGCGGACGGCATATTCGGCCGGGGCACGCGCGCTGCCGTGGTGCAGTTCCAGAAGAGCTCGGCGCTCGCCGCGGACGGCGTGGTCGGCCCGATGACGTGGAGCGCGCTGGACGGCGCAAAAAACGCATAGCAGCATGAGAGGCGGCCCTTTCGGGCCGCCTCCGCTGCGTGTATTCGGATGAAAACGGCTGTGCCTTACTCGAGCTTCAGGAACGTCATCGACACCAGCGTATCGCTCGTTGCGCTGCCAGTCAGGTCGAGCGCATCAGTCGAGGTCAGGGAGACGGTCGTCGTGCCGTCGGAGATGACGATGGTGGAAAGCACGATATTGCCCGTTGTGGAGGGGAGCGTCACCTGTGTCTGCGTCGAGGGAATCACCGTACCATTGGCGCGCAGCTGGAGCTTGGTTGTGATCCCTGATTGAGGCGGTATATTCACGATGGCTGTGATCTGGTACGTGCCAGCCTCTGCCAGCGTGAACGTGCCGCTTGACTGGGTGACGGTGCCTGCGGGATTGGAGGCAAATGCGTTGAGCGGGATGGGCGTGTTTGCGGCGACCTCCAGCGTGCCGGAGGTCGAGCCCGTAGCGTAGGCGGCGATGCCACCAGCCGGGCCCTGCGGTCCTGTGGCGCCCGTCGCACCTGTGGCACCGGTTTCGCCCTGAGGGCCCTGCGGGCCGGTTGCGCCCGTTGCGCCGGTCTCACCCTGCGGGCCTTGCGGGCCAGCGGGACCCTGCGGCCCCTGAGGACCGGCGGGGCCCTGCGGACCTGTGGCACCCGTCGCGCCTGTGGCACCGGTCTCGCCCTGCGGCCCTTGAGGACCGGCGGGGCCCTGCGGACCGGTTGCGCCCGTTGCGCCGGTTTCACCCTGCGGCCCCTGAGGACCGGCGGGACCCTGCGGCCCTGTCGCACCTGTCGCGCCGGTCAGGCCT
>JALFHA010000306.1 GCA_022776785.1 Clostridiales bacterium
CATAGTCGCGCCAAAGGCGCTCCTTGCGGTTTCCAGCCTTCGCCTGCCTGATTCCGCCACAGGCGGCGGCAGGTTGCGGCTCCAAACCTGCTTGAGGGATTTCATCCCTCAAACTCCCTTCTTCGCTTCGCGCTTATATTCAAGCTTTTAAGTGCAAGACAGTATAAATTTAAGCGCCGGAGCGCAATGGCAGCGCTCCGGCGTTTGGCGCGTCACAGTGATTTCCTCAAATACTCCGCGGTGATGGTTTTCCCGTGCTCCGCCATTTCCTTCGGCGTGCCGGTAAAGACGATCTCTCCGCCTGCGGTGCCGCCATCGGGGCCCACATCGATCAGATAGTCCGCCTGCTTCATCACATCTGGATTGTGCTCGATGACGATGACGGTGTTTCCGCGGTCAACGAGGCTGTCCAGCAGAGCCATGACCGTTTGAACGTCCGAGGCGTGCAGGCCGGTGGTCGGCTCGTCCAGCACATAGATATTGCCCTTCTTGTCCAGATATTTGGCCAGCTTCACCCGCTGGCGCTCGCCGCCGGAGAGGGTGGACAGCGGCTGCCCCAGGGAGAGATATGGCAGACCCACCTCCAGCATGGCCCCCAGCGCCTTGCGCAGCTTGCCGTTATCCCGAAAGAACTCATAGGCCTCTGCAGCGGACATGTGGAGAATCTCCACGATGTTTTTCCCATGGTACCGGTAGGACAGGGCCTCGTCGCTGTACCGCTTGCCCTCGCAGGCCTCGCAGACGGTGGTGACCGGGTCCATGAACACCAGCTCCGTGACGATCTGCCCCCGCCCGCCGCAGGCCGGGCAGGCGCCCTTGCTGTTGAAGGAAAACAGGGACGCATCCACGCCGCTTTCCGCCGCCATGACCCTGCGAAGCTCGTCGAAGAAGCCCAGAAACGTGGCCGGCGTGGAGCGGCCCGTCGCCGTCACGGGGAACTGGTCTACCAGCACCACACGGTCGGCGTACTGCCGGGCGAACACGTCTCGGATGAGGGAGCTCTTGCCGGAGCCGGCCACGCCGGTCACGACCGTCAGCACGTTCAGGGGAATATCCGCCGACACATGCTTCAGGTTATGGACGCAGGCGTCCCGCACGGGGAGGAAGGCCTTCGGCCTGCGGGGCATGGCCTTCAGCGGCGTGATTTGATTCAATGCGTTCCCGGTGCGGGTGCCGGAGCACAGCAGCGCCTCATAGCTGCCCTGAAACAGGATCTCTCCGCCGTTCTTTCCTGCCAGCGGGCCGACGTCGATCACCTCGTCGGCAATGGAGATCACGTCCTTGTCGTGCTCCACCACCAGCACCGTGTTGCCCCTATCGCGCAGGGATTTCAGCAGCCTCGTCATCCGGTGCACATCGCGCGGGTGCATTCCGGTGCTGGGCTCGTCGAAAATGTAGGTCATGCCGGTGAGGCTGCTGCCCATGTAGCGCACCAGCTTGAGGCGCTGCGCCTCGCCGCCGGACAGCGTGCTCGATTCCCGGGCCATGGAGAGATACGGCAGGCCGATGTCGATCATGCGGGTTAGGGAGGCGGTCAGCGCGTCCACGATGGTGGCCGCTCTGGGGTCGTCGATGGTGCGCAGCACCTTGAGCAGCTCGGTAAACTCCATGGCGCACAGCTCGTCGATGCTGTATCCTGCCACCTTGCAGGAGAGGGCTTTGGCGTTGAGCCGCCGCCCGCGGCAGACCGGGCAGGGGCGCTCCTCCACCAGCTCCATCAGGCGCCTGACGGAGGCCTCCTTGATCTGTGAGGTATCCCGGTTGAGGAGCATCCGGTGCAGATACCGCGAGACGCCCTCCACCTTTTTGGAGAGGCGCGGTCCGCCCGGCGTATCCGCGCCGTAGAGCAGATGATTGCGCTCCTGCTGTGTGAAATCCCTCCACTTTTTATCAAGCGGGAACAGGCCGGACTCGGCGTACTGCCTCCAGTACCAGTTGCCCACGTGGAAGGCGGGCAAATCCGCCATGCCCTCATTCCAGCTCTTTTCCGGGTCGATGCGGCCCTCGATATCCACCGTCATGACCTTGCCAATGCCGGAGCATTCGGGGCACATGCCGTTGGGGTCGTTGAAGGAAAAGCAGGAGGCCGTTCCCACATAGGGCTGGCCAATGCGGGCATAGAGCAGCCGCAGCGCGGCGTACATGTCGCTGATGGTGCCCACGGTGGAGCGAGCGTTGCCGCCCAGCCGGGACTGATCCACGATGACGGACGCGGAAAGGTTGTCAATCCGCTCCACCCGGGGCTTTTCATATTTCGGCAGCCGTCCGCGCATGAAGGCGGTATAGGTCTCGTTCATCTGCCGCTGGCTTTCGGCGGCGATGGTGTCAAAGACAATGCTGGATTTG
>JALFHA010000322.1 GCA_022776785.1 Clostridiales bacterium
CCTCAAGGGCCCGACGGGCATCGGGCTGGTCGGCGTGATGCGCGACCACGCCGATGAATACGAGTTCACCCTCTGCGGCGCGGCGGACGAGATCGTCGCCGCACTGGCCAGCGGCAGCGCAGATATCGCCGCCTGTCCGACGAACCTCGCCGCCACGCTCTATCAGAAGACAAAGGGCGGCGTGCAGCTTCTGGCGCTCAACACGCTGGGCGTTTTGCACGTCGTGACCTCCGATCCGGAGATCGACTCCATCGACGATCTCGCCGGGCGCACCGTTTACGCCACGGGTCAGGCCAGCGTGCCGGAGTATGTGCTGCGCTACATCCTCGAGCAGAACGGCCTGACGGAGAGCGTCACCGTCGAGTATGTGGCCGAGCACAGCGAGCTGGCGGCGATGCTCGCCAGCGGCAGTGTGGACATAGGCGTGCTGCCGGAGCCACATGTCACCAGCGCGCTGATGCAGAATGACAGCCTCCGCGCCGCGCTGGACGTGACGGCGCTCTTTAAGGACGCCGCGCGCGCGGCAGGCGAGGGCGACATGGTGCTCTCGATGGGCTGCTTCGTCGTGCGCCGCGAGTATGCCAACGCGCATCCCGGGCAGGTGGCCGCGTTCCTTGAGGCCTGCGAAGCCTCCGCAGCGTTCGTCAACGCCGATCCCGATGCGGCAAGCCAGCTCGTCGAGCAATTCGGCGTGTTGCCCAAAGCGGCTGTCGCCAAGCGCGCCATTCCGAACTGCCACATCGTCTGCGTGACGGGCGAGGCCATGCGCGCGCAGATCGAGCCGCTTTATGCGCTGCTGCATCAGTTCAATCCTGCATCCGTGGGCGGCGCGCTGCCGGACGACGGTTTCTATTATGAAGCGCCCTGACGCCATCCGCCCGCGCGCCCGAGTCCTGCTCGAGCGCGCGGGCGTTTTGCTGCTCTATCTGCTTGTGTGGGCGATCGCCGCGCGCGCGGTAGATGTACCGCTGCTGCTACCCTCTCCCGCAGCCGTGCTGGCCCGGCTGCTCTCGCTGCTGCCGCAGAACACCTTCTGGCTGACGCTGGGCGGCACGCTGCTGCGCACGCTCTATGCCTATGCGCTGGGCGTGGTGCTGGCTGTGCTGCTGGCCGCGCTGTGCTGCCGCTTCCGCGCAGCCGACCTGCTGCTCTCCCCGCTGCTCTCCGCCGTGCGCGCCACGCCCGTCACCTCGTTCATCGTGCTGGCGCTGGTATGGCTCTCCAGCGCACGCGTGCCCGTGCTCACCGGATTGCTGATGACGCTGCCCGTCGTCTACTCCGCCGTGGTGCAGGCCGTTCGCGCCGTCGATTCCCGCCTGCTGGAAATGGCGCGCGTTCACGGTTTTGGTCCGGGCAGGACGCTTCGCCATGTCGTCGTTCCGTCGGTGCTCCCGGCGTTCACGCAGAGCTGTCTGGCGGCCATCGGCCTGTGCTGGAAGGCAGTCGTCGCGGCGGAGGTCATCGGCGTGCCCAAGCTGGCCGTCGGTAGCCGCCTGTACGAGGCGAAAATCTACTTGGAAACCGACAGCCTGCTGGCGTGGACGCTGACCATTGTGCTGCTCAGCGTCCTGCTGGAGGCGCTGCTGCGGCGCGCCGCGCGCCGCTTTGCGGAGGTGCGCCATGATTGAGCTCGACCGCGTATCCTTCTCCTACGGGGAGAAGCGCATCTTCTCCTCGCTTTCACTGTGCCTGCCGGACGCGGGGCAGGTCGCCGTGCTCGGCCCCTCCGGCTGCGGCAAGACGACGCTGCTGCGCCTGATTGCCGGATTGGAGACGCCCGACGCAGGCTCCATCCGCCGCCCGGAGCGCGTCGCCTGCTGCTTTCAGGAGGACAGGCTGCTCCCATGGTACACGGCGCGTGAAAACGTTGCGCTGGTTCTCCCCCGCTCCGCCCGCCGGGACAAGGCTCGCGCAGCCCGGCTCGCGCAGGGCTGGCTCGAGCGCGTGGGGCTCGGCTCAGAGGGCGACGCCTACCCCGATGCGCTCTCCGGCGGCATGAAGCGCCGCGTCGCCCTGGCCCGCGCGCTGGCCTATGATGCGCCCGTGCTGCTGCTGGACGAGCCCTTCCGCGCGCTGGACGAGCAGACGCACGCCGACATGCTGCGCCTGGCCCGCTCGCTCAGTCAGGGTAGGCTGCTGGTGCTCGTCACGCATGACGAGCGCGACGCTGAGGGGATGGAAATCCTGCGGCTCGGTTGCCCGTGAGGAAGCCACCTTTTCCTTGCAAGGCTTATCCTTCGTCGCTTTTCTCTGCCGGATTCCGGCCAGCATGTGCACTTTCTTCCCCCGAATTTCCAAAAGAAAGAATCCACCGGCACTGTGCAATGCATATCACCGATGGATTCTTTTTTTGCAGAAGTGGAGGTGAGGGGAATCGAACCCCTGTCCGAAAAAGCGACTGTCAGGCTTTCTCCGAGCGCAGTCTGTGTTTTAGGTTTCCCGTGTCCAGACGCCCGCAGACAGGCTTAAGGATTTGGTAGCTTCATGATGTGGCCATGCTGCAAAGCTTAGGCATGGTCATGGCCCGCTAAATTGACGCCGGGAACCAGCGCAGCGGGATCGCTGGGCCGACGCGCAGCCTAATCAGGCCGCGAGGCAATAATCGTTATTGTCAGTTAATTTTTAATTTCCCGGTTTTAACGTGGCCCGGGGCCACGGCTCGCTTACCCAACCGCCCACAATCCCGTCGAAACCAGTACACCCCCGTGAAAGAAGGATCTGAACCCGTCGCTGCGGGTCAGGCGGCTTGACGGCCTGCAAGCAGGCCATGCGGAGAATCACTCCCCGCGGTTTCTTGACCGCAGCGCGCGCTGAATGTCGCGCTGGGCGTCGCGCGCGGCCATATCGTCGCGCTTGTCGTGCAGCTTCTTGCCCTTGCAAAGACCCAGCTCCATTTTGAAGCGTCCGTCCTTGAGATAGACCTGAAGCGGGATGAGCGAATAGCCCATGCGCCCCACCTCCTGCCCCAGATGGCGGATCTGGCTCTTGTGCAGCAGCAGCTTTTTCTGCCGGAGCGGATCGGTATTGAAGATGTTGCCCTGCTCGTAGGGGCTGATATGCATCCCGCAGACGAGCACCTCGCCGTCCTTGACGATGGCGAAGCTCTCCTTGAGGTTCATGCGTCCCTGACGCATACTCTTGACCTCGGTGCCATGCAGCTCCATCCCGCACTCGATGCGCTCCTCGACAAAGTAATCGTGGAACGCCTTTCGGTTCTGGGCCATGGGCTTGATGCCCTTTGCGCGCGCCATACGATTCCCTCCCCCGATTACCGCTTGCAACAGTATAGCACAAATAGGGGCCGCATTGCAAGCCATCGTGCGCGCGTTTTGTCAGGCCAGTCCGAAGCGGCGCTTGAGGTAGCCGTCCATGTTGCCATGCGCGGAAAGGCGCAGCACCTCCACGTCAAAGCAGCGCATGGCGGCCTCGAGAATCGCCACGCCGCTGGGAATGATATCCGCGCGGTGCGGCATCAGCCCGGCGACGTGACGGCGGCGCTCCATCGTCATGCCCGCCAGCGTCATGCCCCAGCGCGCGACCTCCTCCAACGTGATCGTCATGCCCTCGCAGGTTTCCGCGTCAAAGAGCGGTATGCCGCGCTGCATCGCGCCCAGCGTGGTCATCGTGCCGCCCACGCCGACCCACTGCGCGCGCGGGGACATGGCCAAAAGCTCCTTCGCGTCCCGGCGAATGATCCTCCCGCAGCGCTCAAGCGTCTGCACATAGTCCTCCTCGCTGAGGATGGGCAGCTCGGCGGTCATGCGCACGGCGCCCATCTGCAGGCTTTTCGCACCCAGAATCCGCGCGCCCTCGCCAAGGGTGAACTCCGTCGAGCCACCACCGATGTCGATCACCCCGCAGGAGCCGCCCTCGCTCGCCCCCAGATAGGACAGCACGGCCTCCTCCTCGCCGGTGACGATCTCCACCCGCGCACCGCTGACGTCCTCCGCCAGCGCGGTGAATTCCTCACCGTTCGCCGCGTCGCGCACTGCGCTCGTCGCGAAAATAAAAAGCTCCCGTGCGCCGTCGGCGCGCGCAAGCGCGGCCAATTCTCCAACGGCCTCCACGGAAGACTGTATGCTCTGCTGTGTCAGCGCGCCGTTCACCAGCCCGGCGAACAGCCGCGTGCCCCGCCGCTCACGGCGGAGCGCACACAGGCGCTCCCCCTCCCGGCGCGCGATCAGCAGTCGAATCGCGTTGGAACCAATCCCGATGCAAGCCAGTCGCTCCATGTCGTATCCCTCCGAAGCCGTCTGAACATGTCGTTCTTTTGTAGCATTCCCTGCGCTTGCCAAGCGCTACTCCTGCCCGTAAACCTCGTAGTCGGTCTGCTCCTGAAGCTGCTCCAGATTGCCGACCTCATAGATCGTCTCGCCATACCAGCAGTAGCCGTACTCCCGCCGCGCCGTGCGCTCGATGAAGTCATCCGAATTGACGGAGGCCAGCTCCGCTGTGAGCTGATTGTTCCTCGACTGCGCGTCATGATACGCCTTTGCGGCGGCGACGCGCTGCTCCTCCTGCCGCTCAAGGCTGACCGCCTTCTGCGGGAATCGGGCCAGCAGCAGCAGCGCCGTGCAGCCGAGCGCTGCCGCCAGCGCCTGAAACGGACGAATCCTCAGCTTCTTCCTTCTTTTCTTCCTGTTCACAGGCGCTCTCCCCCATCCATGGCGGCGCAGACGACACACACCATCATAAAGCTACACGCCTTTCAGACGCGCAGCCCCGACCGCACAAAAAATCAATAGATGTAAAATTCTGTTTAATTCGCCATTTTCCTGCCTTTCTTCTTCTCTTTTTCCTCTTTTTCGTCTTTTTTCAACCTATAGGAAATTGTGTCACCATCAGCCTCGAAGGAAAAGGAATGGAGAATACAGAGCGGGTCGGAAGCGGGAGCGGGCTCTGCCCGCTTTTTCATCCGTCCCTGTATGGCCTGTGCAAGCCTTCGTCCGGGAAGCCCAATGAGCAGCGCGTACACGCCCATTCCCGCCAGCACGCCGGCGAGCACATAGGCGCGCAGCAGGTCAATTTGCAGCCGCAGCCCCACGAGCACGACGGACAGCGCAGCCAGCACGCCCCAGAGCAGATCAATCGCTCCGGTCAGCACCCGCCCGGCGCGCAGCGCGCGGCGCAGAAGGCCCAGCACGTCACAGGCCGCCCCCAGTGCCGCCCCGCAGGCGACCATCGCCGCCAGCGCGCGCGCCTGCTGCTCCACCGTCACGCCTTGGCCCGCTTTCCGAACAGCCCCCGCCGCTTGCGCGTCGGCGCGCTGTATTCGATGGCCGCGATCTCCCCAGTCACATCAAGCCGTCCGTCCTCTAGGCTGAGCTGCTCAATGTGCAGCCCCTCGCCCAGCAGCGCGACCTCGCCCTCCGAGGTTTGCAGCACGACCTCCTGCTCGTTAAAGCAGCTCACCGCCATCACGCCCGTCACCTTTGCGCGGGCGCGCCCTTCCAGCGTCATCGTGTGCGCCTGCCTCTGCTGCTCCAGCTCCATGCGCATCGCCTCCCCGCAACAGGATATGCGGCGAGGCGCAAAAAAAGGAGCGGTTTCCCGCCCCTTTGTCGCTCAGTTCTTCCCCGCGAACAGAGCCACCAGCTCGCCGCTGCCCGCCTCGCGCAGCGCCTCGAGCCACGCGGCATAGCTCTCGGGGGTCAGCTCCTGCTCGCCCGTCGCAAAGCGGGCGATGCCCTCGTCCACCATGCGCCCGAGCGTAAGCGCCAGCGCATCGGCGTGCGTCTGCTCCTCGCTGCTCAGGCAGTAGGGCTGCGTCACCCGCCGCGCCGCCGCCTTGACCTGCGCGTTCTGCATGAGCACATGCACGTCCGCCTCGCTGTCCACCTGTGCGAGGAATTCCGTCGGCGCAAGTCCCGGCATCGTCGAGCCGGTGTACATCAGCGCCTGCGAGCGAATATCGTTGATGCTGCGCGCGCCGTCGGTGATGAACGTCCAGCGCCCGTCCGCATCAAATGCGTAATCCTCACCCTCCTGACCGGCGTAGCCCAACAGCGCGCCCTCGCGCCCATAGAGCGCATCCGCCCACGCCAGCGCCTCGCCGGGATTCTCGCACGAGCTGGTCACGGCAAAGCAGCCCGTCCAGACCTCGCCCAGCAGATCGCGCCAGACGATTTTGCCGTCCGGCCCGGGCATGAGCAGCGCATCGTAATCGGTCGCCGCCGACACGGGCACATGCGTGTACGGCGCGATGCTCACCACGAGGCCGCTGACAACGGTCTCATCCTCATCGCTCGTGCTGCTCAGCGTCAGCGTGCTGTGCGCGCCGGTGAAAGCCTCCGTGGGGAGAATCCCCTCCTGCGTCCAGCCCACGAGCAGGGAGATAAAGTCGTAATACCCCTCCAGCTCCGGCGCGAAGACGATTTCCCCGTTTTCGTCGCGCGCGAGGTTGTAGTCGTCCGCGACGATGCCGAAATACGGCAGCAGCCAGCGCATCTCGTACACGCCGATGAGATCCGCGCCGACCTCGTCGCGCTTGCCGTTGCCGTTCGGGTCGCCCTCCATGACGGCCAGCAGCGCCTCCGTCAGCTCATCCAGCGTCCGCGGCATGGACAGGCCGAGCTTTTCGAGCCACGCGCGGTTGATCCACACGCACACCTGCCGTTCGCCCTCGTTGAGCAGCGGCAGCGACGCGATGCGCCCGTCCTCCAGCGTCATCACCTCGCGCCATTCGGGGTGCTCGGCGAGCAGCGCGCTCAAATTGGGCATGTATTCGTCAATCAGCGGCGCGAGGTCGATGATCGCCCCGGCGTCAAGCAGCGCCGTCTCCTGCTCGCGCGTCAGCTCCGCCTTGAACAGCGCGTCCGCGACGGTCTCCCCCCGCAGCAGCCGGTCAAGCAGCTTCTGGTAATCTGCCTTTTCATAGGCGGCCTTTGCATCCACATGCACGCCCGTCAGCGCCTCCATGCGCGTGAAAAAGGCGCTCGACTCCCACTCGCGCGTCACGCTCTCGGTTTCCAGCCCGGTCATTTCCAAGGCAAACGCGCCCTGCGCCGTCAGGCACAGCAGCAGCGCGAGGACTGCGGCAATTCTCTTCATAGCGGCCTCCGTGATTCCGATGGTTTATTGATCTTTATTATAGCACATCCCCGCCCGCAGAAAAAGAGTGCTTTTGTTTCAGTCAGGGCAGACTAAAGCGGGCGTGCGGCCCATAGACTTGCCCATCCGGCGTTGGGAGGGGATTGTGTTTGCGAAATCGGCTGATGGACGGCTGGCGCGCGCGCCATGTGCTGCTGGTGGGCGGCACGGACGCGCTCACGCTGGCCATGACGGCGATGCTCGAGGCGGCGGGCGCGCGATGCGCGCGCATCCCCGCTGGCGCGTCGAGCGAGACGCTCTGCCGCGCGATGACCGCCGGGCGCATCGGCGCGGTGATCGCGGCACAGTCCCACGCGCTCGCGCCGGGCCTGGACCCGGCGGCGCACCTGTCGGCCCTGCGCACGCTGCTCATCGAGGCGCGCGAGGCGGGCGTACCGCTGGTGATGCTCTGCTCGGATGCGCCTGTCTACCGCGCCGTGCGCCCGCCCGCGCCGCTTGAAGAGAGCAGCCCCATCGGCGGACAGACGCTCGCGGGGCTGGTGCAGTCGCTCGTGCAGCTCTACGCGCTGGGCGCATCCCGCGGCCTGATGGGCGACCCCGTGCGCACGCTGATTCTGCGCCATCCGCCGCTGCTTGGCGGGGATGCGCCGTGCGTGACGCAGTATGCGCGCTGGTGCCGCGCGCTGCTCTCGGGCGAGCTGGTGCCCGTGGAGCATCCCGACGCGCAGGGCGTGTTCTTCCACCCCCTCGAGGCCGCGTGCGATGCACTGGTGCTCGGCGCGCTGCACATGGAGCGCGCCCGTGCAGGCGAGAACGAGGGCGAGGGCGCGTACAATCTCGCACCCGGGCCGCTGGGCATCTGTCCGAACCGAAGCGCCGCGCTGCGCCTGCTCAAGAGCTGCGACGGAGCCCGGCCCATTCGCGAGGTCGAAGTATCCGAGCCCTGCACCCCGCCGAGGCTGAGCGCCGCGCGTGCCCGTCTGAGTGCGGGCATCCGGCCGATCTATACCGCGGACGAGGCGCTTTCCCTGCTGCTCGCGCTCGAGCGGGCAAGACTGCACGGCTCTGCTGAAGCCGAAATGCAAAAGCAGGCGTTTGAAACGCTCAAGCGCCTGCCGGAATGACGGAGCTGCAAGGCAGCTCCGTCGCAGAAAATCCGCTTTGCGTCTTTTCTGCGGTTGTACGAGTTTTATACAGATGTTATTCTGCAAATCCAACCCGTTTCAATCGTAGGCTGCTGCGCAGCCTGCTCTGAAACTACTTTTCTTTGAGCTTATGGGATAACGTTGGGCTGCCGCCCAAACCCGCCAAGGGACTTCGCCCCTTGACCCCCTCATTGCTTCGCGCCTGTACCGCCGCGCAGCTTTCGCCCGACGGCGCGCACCATGTCCCGTTCCTCCTCGTTCATGGCGAAGCGATAGACGAACAGCGCATAAACCGCGGCATAGGGCACGGCGAAGGCAATCACGCCGCCATAGCCGGTGAAATCGTGCAGGCGCACGGCGAGCGTGCCGGCGAGCACGGGCACGAGCATCGCGGGCACGGTGCTCAGGATGCTCCTCCAGAAGCAGACCATATCAAGTCCGATATGGCGGTGGTAGTACCAGTTCATCACAGCGCCGTTGCACACGAGCATGGAAATGGCCGTGCCCATCGCGCAGCCGAGGCCGCCGTAGCGCATCCCCAGCGGGATGGAGATCGCCACATTGAACAGCGCCATGGCGAGATAGACCTTGGAGCGGAACTGGTGCATGTTCTTGGCGCGCTGGATCTCGATGCCCAGATTCTGGATCAGCGGGATCGTCGTGGGGATCATCAGCATCAGCGCGATGGGATACGCCGCGGCATAATTGTCTCCGCCCCACGCTTGCACGAACGGCCTGCCCACGAAGATAAAGCCGGTCATCACCAGCATCAGCAGCAGGAACTGCACGCGCCCCACGCGCGTAAAGAGCCGGGTGAGCGCGTCGTCCCCCTCGCCGCGGGCGACGATGCGGTTGATCTGCGGGATGAACACGCCGGAGATCGACGTAGAGAGCGTCATGTAGTACCGGTGAATCTGCGAGCCTACGCCGTAAATGGCCGTCGCCGTCGTGCCACTGATGATGCCCAGCAGCGTGGTATCGACCGTCCAGTTGATCTGGTCGATAATCATGTTCAGGAAGATGAAGAACGAGAAGCCCAGCATCTCCCGCAGCAGCGGGAAGTCAAATTTGCCGAAGGTCAGGCGCATGTGCAGCCTTTTGACGCAGTAGACGATGCTCAGCGTATCGGTGACGGCGCTGAGCACCAGCGTAACCACCACCAGCGAAATCGAGCCGAAGCCCGCCAGCAGCAGCGGCAGCATGACGATGGGGTTGAGCACGGTGCGCACCATGCTCACCACGCGCTGAAAGAGGAACTTTTCCTTCGCCGTGATGTAGGAGGTGAACACGCTGCACGGGAACGACACCGCGATGTTGACGACCAGCAGCGCCATCAGCACGCGCGCCGTCTCGACCTCGTGAGGGGTCATCTTTGCGGCAAAGATGTTGTGCACGTTCGCCACCAGCACGCCGCCGACGAGCAGACTTGCCGCGGCGATGAACAGGAAGATCGTCATGAACATGCCGTTCACGCGCGCCACGCCGTCCTCGCCGTCGCGCGCCTCCGCGCGGGTGTAATAGCGCACATAGGCGCTGCCCAGTCCGAAGCTCATCAGGCTGAGGTTGGAGATGAAACCGTTGACCAGCGTATAGGTGCCGTATTCGCTCTGCCCCAGCAGGCGCAGCATGACCGGCGTATAGACGAGGGAAATGACGGTGGAAAGGACGGTCTGCCCGTAGGAGAGCAGCACGCCCGCCTTTTTCTGATTCATAGGTGCTCCTTTATGCAGGTTCAATCCCGTATAGTGTAACCTGCCGCAGCGCATTTTTCAAGACGCTTTTCCATGACCGGGCGCTTTTCTCCGCGCTCAATTCGTGGTATAATGCCCGTGTTTCCCATTTACCCCGCATTTTGGCAGCCTTGAATCAGGAGTGATTCTCATGTTTGACAAATCCGCGCTGGATGCCTGCCTGAGCGGCCTTGCGCAGCACAAGCAGCTTGCGGGCGTGAGCGCCTGCATCATGGGGCCAGAGGGCTCCGTTTACGATTGGCACTACGGCGTGCGCGACGCGGCAGGCCAGCTCGCCCCCGACAGCGATACGATGTTCGGCATCGCCTCAATGAGCAAGTCCATCACCGCCCTATGCCTGTGCATCCTAGAATCGGAGGGACGGCTTCGGCTTGACGACCCGGTGTGCCGCTACCTGCCCGCCTTCCGCGTGCCGGGCCAGCCGCCGGAGGCCGTGACGCTCTGGCATCTGATGAACCACACCTCGGGCATCCCGCCGATGGAGCCGCTGGAATGGTCCATCGTCATGAACACGCCCGGGCGCGACGACGACGAGGAGACGCTGCGCCTGCGCTCGGACGCGCCGAACCCGATGGCGACCATCGGCCAGATTGTCGATTACATCGCGCATTGCCCCTACCCGATGCTCGGCGCGCCCGGCGAGGTGATGAGCTACTCCAACGAGGGCTACGCCATCCTCTCCTATGTCGTGGACGCTGCCGCCGGCATTCCATTGGAGCAATTCATGGCCGAGCGCGTGTTCGCCCCTCTGGGCATGACGCGCACCCTTCTGGACAACGGCATCGACGCGGCGCGGACGCTGTCCGGAGGCAACATCACCTCTCTCTTTGAGCTGCGCGAGGACGGCACGCGCACCTGCGACGACTGCTGGAGCGTGCTGCCGCCGTTCCGCGGCTGCGCGATGGTCAAATCCACCGCGCGGGATATGGCCGTCTATTACCGCGCACTGAGCCTGTATGGCGAGCACGAGGGCAGGCAGGCGCTGCCCCGCCGCGCGGTGGAGCTGCTCATCGGCCAATATCACCCGGTGTCGCCCATCAACGTCATGTGTCTGGGGCTCAACAAGCGCGAAAAGGCCGGTCACGTCATCTGCGAGCACGCGGGCGGGCTGCACGGCGTATCCACCAAGGGCGCGCTGCTGCTCGGCGAGGGCTACGGCTTCTCCGTGCTGTGCAATCAGGGCGACGAGGACATGGACGAGCTCATGTGGGCGATGCTCAACGCCGTCATGGGTCTGCCGCTTGAGACGAGCCACCAGTGGTTCATCCCCGCGCAGCAGCCCTTCTCCTCCCCGCAGATGCTCCGCGGGCGCTATATCGGGCACGAGGGAACGCCCAGCATCGTCACCATCCACTGCGCAGACGGTGTGCTCTCTGGCGAGCGCGACGGCAAGCCGCTCACGCTCGTCTACTGCGGCGGCACACGCTTTCTCGCCCTCGATCCTACGGACGGTTCGCTGTCCTGCCGGCTGGAGTTCTTCATCCGCGACGGGCGCGCGTGGGGCGTGCGCGTCGGCACGCGCGTATTCGGGAGGGACTGACGCATGAATATCACATGGGATGCACAGGGCTACACCGACAGCTTCTCCTTCGTCCACCGCTTCGGCGAGGACGTGCTCTCGCTGCTGGACGCGCCGGAGGGCAGCTTTGTCGTCGATCTGGGCTGCGGCAACGGCGCGCTGACGAAAAAGCTCGCCCAGCGCGGCTACCGCGTGCTCGGCGTGGATGCCTCCGCGGAGATGCTCGCCAAGGCGCGCTCGCTGCACCCGGAGCTGACCTTTGTGCAGGGCGATGCGACGGCGCTGGCCCTCGACGCGCCCGCCGATGTGATCTTCTCCAACGCCGTCTTTCACTGGATTGACGCGGACAGGCAGCCGCTGCTTGCCGCCAGCCTCGCCAGCGCGCTTAGGCCCGGCGGTCAGCTCGTCTGCGAGTTCGGCGGCTATGGCTGCGCCGAGCATGTCCATGCCGCGCTGGAACGCGCGTTTGAGCGCCGCGGGCTCGTCTATCCGCGCACGTTCTACTTTCCGACCATCGGGCAGTACGCGCCGATGCTGGAGACCGCAGGCCTGCGCGTCACCCACGCGCAGCTCTTCGACCGGCCCACGCCGCAGCCGCCCGAGGTCGGCCTGCGCGGATGGATCGGCATGTTCGTCACCGCGCCGTTTGAGGGCATGGCCACCTCGCTTCGCGAGGCCATCGTCGCCGAAGCCGAAAGCGAGCTGCGCGGCGCGCTCCAGCGCGCAGACGGCACATGGGTGATCGACTATGTGCGCATCCGTCTGAGAGCCGTCAAGGCATAACAACGCATGAACCCTCCGTTCGCTTCATAGGATTGAAGCGAAACGGAGGGATGCTTTTTTGAGCGCGACAAGTTCGCTGTTCCCGGGCGCGATGGGGCCCGAGGGCTTTATCTCCTGCTTTGACCACCTGATCGACGAGGCGAAGCTCAAGCGGATGCTGATCCTCAAGGGCGGGCCCGGCGTGGGAAAATCGACATTCATGCGCCGCGTACACGCCGCGCTGTGCGCCGAGGGCGAGGAGAGCACGCTCTACTATTGCTCCGGCGACCCGGACAGCCTCGACGCCGTGGCTCTGCCGGGGCGCGGCGTGCTGATTCTGGACGGCACCGCGCCGCACATCGTCGATCCGATCATCCCCGGCGCGCGGGACAGCCTCATCAATCTCGGCGCGCATCTCGACGAGCCCGCCATGCGGCCGCGGCTCCCGCACATCCGCGCCTGCATGGCCGACCATGCGGCCTGTACCCGCCGGGCACGCGCCTGCCTGCGCGCCGCCTCCGCGCTTGCACGCGACAGCGCGGCCGTCTATGCCGCAGCCGCCGACGGACATCGTCTTGCGCAGATGACCCATGCGCTGATCGCCTCGGTCATCCCCTCGGGCTGCACGGGTGAAGAGACTCCCGCTGTGCGGCCGGCGCTGGCCAACGCCATCACGCCCAAGGGCGAACTGTGTCTGATTGCGGAGAACGCGCAGGCCCATGTCGTGCGCCTAACCGCCCCGTGGGGCATGGACCTGACCGGCCCGCTGCGCGCGCTGAGCATGGCCGCGCGCCTGAGCGGCTATGCGGTCGAGGAATACCTCAACCCCCTGCAGCCGGGCAGCCTGCTCCACCTGTCCATTCCGTCGCTGCACACGCTGGTGACAACGAGCGACCTGCTCCCCTCCGCGCTGGCCTTCGACTTCGGCCTCTGCCTGCCGCCGGGCAGCCTGCTGCGCCACGAATGCGCACTGGAGCAGGAGCGCGCGGGCGTAAAGCTGCACCTGCACCGCGCCGTGAGCGCGCTTTCGCAGGCCAAGCAGCTCCACGACGAGCTGGAGACGTTCTACGTGCCGAACATGGACTTCGAGGGCTGGCAGCGGACGCTGGACGAGACGCTTGAGTCGCTGAAATAACTGCAAAAAGACCTCAGAGCTTCCGGTTCTGAGGTCTTTTGACTGTTCAGCGATAATTGCCACATATTGTTCTTCGATTAAAGCATCTCTTTCTGTTTCCCCGGTGGTTTGCCAAAAACTCACCGTCAGGCCTCGCTTCGCTCCCTGACTGCTTTGCAAAAATGTTTAATCAATGAGAAACGTTGGGCTGCCGCCCAAACCCGCTTGGGGATTTCATCCCCAAACCCCATCATCGCTTCGCGATTTTATCCCG
>JALFHA010000332.1 GCA_022776785.1 Clostridiales bacterium
AAATGGTCGTGCTGCGCGGTTTTGGGGAAAAGAAGGCCGACAAGCTGCTCTCCGAGCTTGAAAAGAGCAAGCACTGCGAGCTGGATGCCTTTCTGTTCGCCATCGGCATCCCGAACATCGGCAAGAAAACCGCACGCGACCTGATGGAGCACTTTGGCTCGCTCGAGGCGCTCATGGGTGCCAGCGCGGAGGAGCTGACCGCGCTTGACGACGTGGGCGACATCGTGGCCGCGTCGATTACGGAGTTCTTCTCCTTTGGGGAGAACCGCGATTTCGTGGAGGCGCTGCTCGCCGCGGGCGTGTGCCCGCAGGTCAGCGCCAGAGAGGACGCGGGAACGCTCTTTGCCGGGATGACCTTCGTGCTCACCGGCACGCTGCCCACGCTCACGCGGGCACAGGCGGAGGAGCTCGTTCGCAAAAACGGCGGCAAGGCCGCCTCGAGCGTATCCAAAAAGACGAGCGTCGTGCTCGCTGGGGAGAGCGCGGGCAGCAAGCTCGAGAAGGCGAAGACGCTCGGCGTGCGCATCATGGATGAAACGGAGTTCCTTGCGCTGATCGCTGAAGGCGGGCAGGGCGCACAGGAATGAGAACAAAAATTGTGTTGAAAAAAGCGGGCTTTCCTTTTGCCGCCGCCCGTGGTATAATACTGCCCAACACACCCGCCGGTTGAGGCGGGCGCTCACAAAAGCCTGAGGAGGCGCAGCCATTATGAGAAGCATGACGGGATACGGACGCTGCCGCGCAGAGCGGGACGGGCGCGAGATGACCGTGGAGGTCAGGAGCGTCAACCACCGCTTTCTGGACGTCGCCTGCCGTCTGCCCAGAAGCCTGTCGTTTCTTGACGACGCGGTGAGAAAGGGTGTGGCGGCGCAGGCCAGCCGCGGCCATGTGGATGTGTTTGTCAGCTACGCCAACCATCGCACGGACGCCCGGCGTGTGCGCGTGGACACGGCGCTGGCATCAGCGTATCAGCGCGCCGCGCGCGAGCTCTCCGATGCGCTGGGCACGCAGGAGACGCTGACCCTTGCGGAATACGCCCGGTTGCCGGATGTGCTCACTGTCGAGGAGGGCGACGAGGACCAGGCGGCCGTGCGCGCGCTCTTTGACGAGGCGCTTTCCGGCGCGATGCGCGAGCTGACCGACATGCGCGAGCGCGAGGGGGAAAACATGCGCCGCGACCTGCTGGAAAAGACGGCGAACATCGAGGCCATCCGCGACCAGATCGCCCTGCGCGCGCCCCAGGTGGTGGAGGGCTACCGCGACAGGCTGCGCCAGAGGCTTTCCTCACTGCTGGAGGGTGAGCTCGACGAGGCGCGCTTTGCCACCGAGGTGGCGCTCTTTGCCGACCGCGCCGCCATCGACGAGGAGCTTGTGCGGTTGGTGAGCCACATCGGGCAGATTCGCGCGGCGTCTGAGAGCCGGGAGCCGGTCGGTCGCCAGCTCGATTTCCTGGTGCAGGAGCTCAACCGCGAGGTCAATACCATCGGCTCCAAGGCGCTCGACGCGCCCATCGCCCAGCTCGTCGTGCGGGCGAAGGGCGAAATCGAGAAGCTGCGCGAGCAGGTGCAGAACGTAGAATGACGCGCACAGGGGAGGAACAACGTGGATACAAAGCTCATCAACGTCGGCTACGGCAACTTCATTTCATCCGGACGGATGATCGCCATCATCGGCCCGGACTCCGCGCCCGTCAAGCGCATCATTCAGGAGGCGAAGGAGGAGCGACGGCTGATCGACGCGACCTACGGCAGGCGCACGCGCGCGGTCATCATCTCCGACAGCGACCATGTGATTCTCTCGGCTGTACAGCCGGAGACCATCGCGCACCGCTTCGACATCAGGGATAACACCACGATTGTGGAGGAGGAGGAGCCGTAAATGGGCAGCAGGGGGGTACTGTTCGTCTTTTCCGGGCCGTCCGGCGTGGGCAAGGGGACGCTCAAGGCGCGGCTGCTGAGCGAATTCGCCGGGCAGATTGTCGATTCCGTCTCCGCGACGACGCGCGCGCCGCGCGAGGGCGAGCAGGACGGAAGGGAATACTTTTTCATCACCAGGCAGGAATTCATGCGCCGGGTCGAGAATAATGAGTTTCTGGAGCACGCGGAGTATTCCGGCAACTGCTACGGCACGCCGCAGAAGAATGTGGAGCGCCTGCTCGGCGAGGGCATTGACGTGGTGCTGGAAATCGACGTGCAGGGCGCGCGGCAGGTGCGCAGCCGGATGCCCGGATGCGTGAGCATCTTCGTGCTGCCGCCCAGCTTTGAGGAGCTGGAGCACCGCCTGCGCGAGCGCCATACCGAGACGGAGGAGAAGGTGCTCGCCCGCCTTGACGCGGCCAAGCGTGAGATCCCCTGCGCCGGGGAATACGATTACCAGATTGTCAACAGCGACCTCGATGCGGCGTATGCGCAGCTTCGCGGTCTTTACCTGAAGGCCACGGGCCGCGCGTGACGGCACAAGGCCAGTATTGAGGAGGAGAAACGATATGTCCATGACCGATCCGAACATCCTGCAGCTTCTTGAAAAGGCCGACTGCCGCTATACGCTGGTGGTCGAGGTCTCCAAGCGCGCGCGCCAGCTGGTGGACGGCGTTCCGCCGCTCATCGACGCAAAGGACAAGGAGAACATGCCCGTCTCCATCGCCATCGATGAGGTGAACCGCGGGCTGATCGCCTACGAGCGCACCCCCGAGGCCGACGTGCGATAAATATGGAAGAGAAGAGCAAAAAGTGCGTTGTCCTCGGCGTGACCGGGGGCATCGCCGCATACAAGGCCTGCGAGCTGCTCCGCCTGCTGCAAAAGCAGGGGGCGGACGTCTACGTCGTGATGACGAAGAACGCGGGTCGCTTTGTTGCGCCGCTGACCTTTGAGACGCTCTCCGGTCATCCCGTCGCCTGCGATACGTTTGAGCGCCCGGCGACGTGGGAGGTGGAGCATGTCGCGCTGGCCAAGCGCGCCGACCTGTTTCTCATCGCCCCGGCCACGGCGAACATCCTCGCCAAGATGGCCTGCGGTATCGCGGACGACATGCTCTCCACCACGGTGCTGGCGACGCGCGCGCCCGTGCTCGTCGCCCCGGCCATGAACACGGGCATGTGGGAGAACCCCGCCACGCAGCACAACCTCTCCGTGCTCGCCTCGCGCGGCGTGCGCATCGTCGCGCCAGCGACCGGGCACCTCGCCTGCGGCGACAGCGGCGCGGGCAAGCTGGAGGACGTGCAGGTCATCGCGCAGACGGCGATGGACATGCTCCGCGGCAGGGTGCGGGACATGGAGGGCCTGCGTGTACTGGTGACGGCGGGCCCCTCGCGGGAGGCGCTTGATCCCGTGCGCTACATCACCAACCGCTCCTCGGGCAAGATGGGCTATGCCATCGCGCGCGCGGCCCAGCGCAGGGGCGCGCAGGTGACGCTGCTCTCCGGTCCGGTGGCGCTGGAGTGCCCGCAGGGCGTCGGGCTCGTCCCGTTTGGCACGACGGCGGAGCTGCTTCAAAGCGCCTCCGCGCTTGCGCCGGAGCAGGATGTGCTGATTCAGGCCGCCGCGCCCGCGGACTACCGCGCAAAGGAGATCGCCCCGCAGAAGATCAAAAAGCAGAGCGGCGCGCCGATGGTGCTCGAGCTCGTGGAGAACCCCGACGTGGCGGCGGCGCTAGGCGCGGCCAAGCGGCCGGGGCAGGTGTTCGTGGGCTTTGCGGCGGAGACAAACGACGTGCTTGAGCACGCGAGGGGCAAGCTGGCGCGTAAGCGCCTTGACATGATCGTCGCCAACGATGTGACGCGGCCCGGCGCGGGCTTTGACGTGGACACCAACATCGTGACGCTGGTGACGAAGGAGGCCTGCGACGAGCTGCCGATGATGAGCAAGGACGAGGTGGCCGACAGGATCCTCGACCGTGCGCTGGCGCTGCGCAGCGCGAAGAAAGCCGAATAACATGCGGACGGAAGCGTCCGCTTTTTGCGTTATTCTGCCTGTTTCGATGCGGAAATCTTGACGGAACGGGTTTTTGCGCATATAATGGAATCCATGTATAAAGGGCGAAGAAGCTTTCGCCTGAAAGGGAAGGGGGCGCGCGCGTTGAAGGGAAGACCCGGCCTGAGGCTGCTGCTGGCGTTATTTGCGCTGACATTCGCGTGCGTGCTGCTTTCCGGAGCAGGGCGGCTGCTGGGCGCTCAGGCGCAGCAGCCCCGCGAATCGCTGCCGGCGGTCGTTTCGCTGACCGCACCGGCGGCAAGGGAGGCGGAAAGAAGCGTCTTTGCCTCCAGCCAGGAGAGCCTGCGTCGCGCTCCGGAGGGCGAGGCGCCGCAGGAGCTGCCCATCTGCGCGCCGCGCGCGCTGACGGATGCCAACGGCAACGTGCTGCGCGGCATGAGCTATCTGCGCACGGTGTACAGCGCCTTTGCGCTGGGTGACGGGTTCGCATAGGGCGCAAGGCACAGGCAAACCCATCATCGACAAACCGAAAGCGAGGAAGAATACTATGGCAAACCAGAAAGCCAAGGCGAAGAATCCGCGCCTGCGCGCGATTATTTCGCTGGTTGTGACGCTGGTCGTCGTCGCAGTCGTGGGCTGCGTGGCGCTCTTCGGCGTGGGCAAGGGCACGATGATCCACTATCTCAAGCCGTGGGGCGAGGCCATCAGCCTTGGCCTTGACCTGCGCGGCGGTGTGTACACCGTCTATCAGGCCAAGGACAACACGGTCGAGGATTTTGAGAGCAAGATGGATTCCACCGTCTCCATCCTC
>JALFHA010000388.1 GCA_022776785.1 Clostridiales bacterium
CCTCAAGCAGGTTTGGGCGGCAGCCCAATGTTCCCTTATTGTTCAAAAGAAAAAGCAGTTTCAGAGCAGGATGCGAAGCATCCTACGATTGAAACGGGGCTGATTCTGCAAAGCTAGATTTTAGCCGCAAAATAGTATTAGAACATTCGGGGGCTTGCAGTCGGCACTGTGCCGCTTTAGCATGGTAAACTACACAAAGCGTTTTTTCTCCGGGGGCGCGCCGCTTGTGCGGCAAACAAAACGGGTGCATAAGGCTTGACGAAGCCATCCTCGGGGTGTAAAATCTGGGCGGTTTTTCCCAATACCACCATATGAAAGGGATGGATTTCCATGAAGAAAATTCTGGCTCTGCTTCTGGCACTGGCGATGCTGACGCTCGCGAGCGCCTGCGCGGAGGAGACTGCACAGAGCACCTGCATCGGCGAGCACCAAACCATCGAGGTGAACGGCGTTTCCCTGTATTACGAGGTCGCCGGTGAGGGCAAGCCCGTCGTGCTGGTGCATGGCAACGGCGGTAGCCATGAGGCGCTGCATACCGAGACGGAGGCGCTCGTCGCCGCCGGCTACAAGGTCTATGCGGTGGACAGCCGCGGGCAGGGCGCCAACGAGCGCCTGAGCGAGTACCACTACGCCGACATGGCGGAGGACATGTATCAGTTCATCACGGCGCTAGGCCTTGACAAGCCCGCCTACTATGGCTGGAGCGACGGCGGCATCATCGGCCTGTCGCTGGAGATTGCGCATCCCGGCACCGTCAGCATGATGGCCATCAGCGGCACGAACCTCAATCCCGAGGGTGCCGACCCGGGCATCATCGCCCTCATCGCGGAAATGGTGAAGGAAAACCCCGATCCGTGCAGCGAGATGATGCTCGTCGAGCCGCAGATCGATCCCGCGTCTCTGGCGGGCGTGACCTGCCCTGTGCTGGTGACCGCCGGCAGCGAGGACGTCATTCTCCCGGAGCACACGCAGCTCATCGCGGACAGCCTGCCCAATGCCATGCTCGTCACGGTCAACGGCCACGGCCACGAGACCTACATTCAGGACAGCGACATCATGCCCAACATGCTGCTGGTGTTCCTCAAGGCGAACGGGTATTGATGAACCGCAAATCCATTGCAAAAGAACAAAGAGGCGCTGCCGCACGGAGAGATTCCGTGCGGCAGCGCCTGTTCGTTTGGGCGGGGGCGCCGCAGCAGAAGGGTTTACCGCCCCTGAACTCCGGGACGCGTGATTCTGCGCGCAGTTTAGAGATTGTAAATTCTGCGTAAGCTCGCAGAGGGCGAAAAAACCAAAGAATAATTTAAAAAATCTGGGACGCTTCCGGCGCGGAAATCCAAAAAGCGAACGATGCGGAAATTGTCGGAGAAAGTTTTTCCAGGAGCCTTGACAGCGGGGGCAAAATGTGTTTTAATCTGCATCGCAGTGTTAACCTTTGAGTTTGATATTGCTAAACTTCAGGAGGCGTTTGTGTGAGTATCAATATCGGCGAAAAGCTCAGAAGCCTTCGCCAGAAAAACAACCTGACGCAGAAGGAGCTGGCTGACCGCTGCGAGCTCTCCAAGGGCTTCATCTCCCAGCTCGAGAGCAACCAGACCTCGCCATCGCTCTCCACACTCGAGGACGTGCTCACGGCGCTGGGCAGTTCGTTTGCCGAGTTCTTTTCGGGTGAGACAAACGATAACCCCGTCTGCCGCAAGGAGGACGTGTTCATCAAGGAATCCGGCGACGGCGTGACGATTCACTGGCTCATCCCCAACGCGCAGAAGAAGGACATCGAGCCCATCCTCGTCTCGCTCGAGCCCGGCGCGCAGACGGAAACCGACCTGCCCCACATGGGCGAGGAATTCGGCTATGTGCTCGCCGGCACGGTGACGCTCGTGCTGGGTGAGAAGCGCTACCGCGTGCGCAAGGGGGACAGCTTCTCCTACAAGCCCGCGCAGCAGCATTACCTGATGAACCCCGGCAAGACCCCTGCCTCGGTGCTCTGGGTCTGCACGCCGCCGAACTTTTGAGCGGCATGTTTGACGCAGGTTAGCGCAGGCTCACCGTCAGGTAACGCTTCGCTCCCTGACTTCTTTTGCTGGATTGCTTTATGCTGGCGAACGATAGGGCTGCCGCCCTATGACCTGCCAAGGGACTTCGCCCCTTGACCCCATTATCGCTTCGCGCGATATTTCAAGCTATCATTTTCACCCTTTGGAGGAGTACGGAACATGGACAATGCCATCCTTTCCATCCGCGACGTCAAGGTGGTCTTTGACGACGGCTTCACGGCGCTGGGCGGCGTGAGCATCGACATCGGCAAAAACGAGTTTGTGACGCTGCTTGGCCCGTCTGGCTGCGGCAAGACGACGCTGCTGCGCTGCATCGGCGGCTTTGAAAAGCCGACCAGCGGCGAGATTCTCTACAAGGGGCAGGATATCATTCCTCTGCCGCCGTACAAGCGCGCCATCAACACGGTGTTCCAGCGCTATGCGCTCTTTCCGCACCTGAACGTCGCGCAGAATGTTTCCTTCGGCCCGGACCTGCGCGGCGAGGACAAGAAAAAGACCGCCGAGGAGGTCAGCCGGATGCTCGCGCTGGTCGGTCTCGCCGGGTTTGAAAAGCGGCGTATCGCCAGCCTGTCCGGCGGCCAGCAGCAGCGCGTGGCCA
>JALFHA010000010.1 GCA_022776785.1 Clostridiales bacterium
CCTCAAGCAGGTTTGGGCGGCAGCCCAATGTTCCCTTATTGTTCAAAAGAAAAAGCAGTTTCAGAGCAGGATGCGAAGCATCCTACGATTGAAACGGGGCTGATTCTGCAAAGCTAGATTTTAGCCGCAAAATAGTATGAACGCGGATCAAAAACGGACATCCTTCCTGCTCGAAGGCAGGGGGATGTCCATTTTTTGACCTATGGGAAATTGCGTCACCATCAGCCTCGAAGGAAAAGGAATGGAGAATACAGAGTGGGTCGGAAGTGGGAGCGGCCACAGGCTGCTTTTTTGAATGGCATCGGGGCTGTATGATTCTTCGATGAAAGCATTTCGCCGGTGATGCAACCGGCATCATGCAGGCTTGTCATCGGTCATGCGGACGCAGGATGCTGACCGCCCGGAGCGGATTCCTGACGCCATCACGGCGCTCAGGTGGTTTCAGACTCGAGCAGCTCCGGCGTGATCTCCGGCGGAATCGGGCACTGATAGGGCTTGCCGCCCGTCTTTTCCTTCAGCTGCTCCCACGCCTGTGCGATGATTTCGGGATTGTTGCAGACATCAATCGCCGTTGCCGCGAGAATCTGCCCCGCATACAGCGTACCCCTGTGCGCAAAGTCGCTCTTGCCGCAGGCGACGGCCTGCCAGCTGTGGGCGGCCGTTCCCACCGGCCAGGTGCTTATGCCGCACTGCGAAACCGGACACACCCAGCTCACGTCGCCGGTATCCGACGAGCCCGGAACGGGCACATTGCCCGCCTTGCAGTAGGGCTTGGCCTTCAGGTCAAACGCGTGCCCGGGCAGCCTGTCGGCTGGATTCTGCGTTTTGACGATCTCCTGCGCGAAATCCATATCCTCCGCGTGCTCGACAGGGTTGGGGATCTCGCACATGTTGCTGTACATGACCTCGTCCAGCGCCGGAATCAGCACGGTATTGCTGGTTCCCTTCAGGAACCGGATGTCCACCTGCGTGTCGGTCATCAGGGCTGCGCCTCTTGCGATGTTGTTGACCCGCTCATACAGCTCCGCAAGCTCGGGCGCGAAGGGCGCTCTGATCTGATACAGCGCGGACGCGTGGGGCTGAACGATATTGGGCGAGCTTCCGCCGGCGTCCGTAATGGCATAGTGGATTCTGGCCGTGGAGGGCATGTGCTCCCTGAGGAACTGAACCCCGATGTTCATCAGCTCAAGCGCGTCAAGCGCGCTCCTGCCCGCCTCCGGCGCTGCCGCCGCATGGGACGCCTTACCGGTGAAGCTGTAGCGGACAACATCGTTCGCCAGAACAGGCCCGGGGGGCATCATGTTGCAGTTGTTCGGATGCCAGCTGAAGGCCGCATCCAGCTGGCTAAAGCAGCCCTTGCGCGCCATAAAGGTCTTTCCGGAGCCGCCCTCCTCGGCCGGGCAACCGAAGAAAACCACCGTTCCGGGCCTGCCCTCCGTTTCAAGCGCATGCTTGAGGCCGACGGCGCCCATCAGCGCGCCGACGCCGAGCAGATTGTGGCCGCAGCCGTGTCCGTTGCCGTCGTTTTCGAGGGGCTCCTTCACGGCGACGCCCGCCTTCTGGCTCAGGCCGGCAAGCGCGTCGTACTCTCCGAGAAAGCCGATCACGGGCTTCCCGCTTCCCCACTCGGCGCGCAGTGCTGTTTTCAGCCCTGCCAGGCCGACGGTCACTGTGAAGCCCTCGGCCTTACGGAAGGCGGCGTAATCCTGAGCGGACTGCTTCTCCCCGAAGCGTATCTCTGCGTTCTCCCATATCTTGTCGCTGAGCGCATAGAAATACGCCGCCCTTGCCTCCAGATACCGGATGGCTGTTTGCTTGTCCATGTATGTATCTCCTTTCGCAGAGTTTATTTGCTGGCGCTGACGGCGCCCTTCCGTTCTCCGCCGCCGCGCGGCTTTCCTGTGAAGCGCACGATCAGAATGGCGGAAAGCAGCAGTCCGGCGCTTAGCAGCAGACCGGCTGTGCGCAGCAGAAGGCCGAGCTTCGGGTCCGGCGTTCCGGCTGCGTAGGCCTCAAGAAGATTCCGGTGAACCCGGAATTCTCCGAGCAGATAGATGATGAAGAACATCGCCAGCTGCTGCAGGATGCTGCCGGCCGTGTGGATTCTGAGCCGGACAAGGGGGCGCTCCAGCGGCACATGGCGCTCGTCGTGCATGTAGCGTGCGCCGACCTCCGCCGCGACGATGCTGCCGAAGGCCTCGGAGAGCACGAGCCCGACCAGGTTGGCGGCCTGTGACGGAACAGCCAGCAGGAAGGACAGCACCGATGAAAGCAGCATGGAGACGCGGCTCAGCCGGTCGCCCGGCAGGAGCCTCGAGAGCGGCTTTTTCAGCAGTGCCGGCAGAATGCTGCCTATCGCGATGGCAAGATAGATCAGCGTGGACATGGAGGTGTTGCCAACAGAGCTGTGATAAATCAGGCTGAACAGCAGCAGATGGCTTTTGATCGCGCCAGCCCAGTACACCTGATAGACAAAGGGCGCATAATTCCGGCGCCTGCACGTCTCCAGCACAACAAATATGGCTACCATAGCCGGTGTCAGCCAGATCAGCATCGAGACGCCGGACTGCTTGTACTGGCGCAGGATGAGCAGGCAGAGCAGCGTCAGCGCGCCGAAGACGAAATACACGGGCTTTCTCCTGGCGGTGTCAAAGGCTCTCTGCCGCGCAAACAGCGCGTCTCCGTCAAAGCGGAGCAGAATCCACAGCGCGCAGGCGATATAGAGCAGAAACAGGAGCGGAACGACCGGCAGGCGGCTTTTTCCCAGCAGGAGCGCCAGCAGCATGACAAGCAGATATAGGCCGGTGCCGATGCGCTTTCCCTGCCTGAGGGATGCGTCCTGCTGCACTGCGGCGGTGTAGACCGGGATGAACATAGCGCGGACAGGAGCGAGCCCGACCCCGATGAGCAGCGCGCTGAACATCAGCAGCGGCCGGTACAGGGAGGAGAGCGCCATCAGCACCGCGCCGGGAAACGCCAGCAGCAGCCCGCCCCGCAGAATCCTGTAGGGATTGGTGATTTCGCCGAAGCCGCGCAGGGCAATCAGGCAGGCCCTCTGGATGGAATACAGGATCACGACGGGCACAAAGAAGTTCACGGCCGTGCTTTTTCCGGTCAGCAGGCTGGAAAATACGAGAAAGGGAAGCATCATGTAGCTGTCCGACAGGCTGCACAGCACGCCCAGCCCCAGCTTGCCGATGGACTGCCTGCGAATCTGCATGGTGGATACGCCTCCTCTGATGCGTTGCCAGCTCCGGCGGACAGGCGTCCGGATTCTGTGTCCGGGAACGCTCTGCATATCCGGCCCCGGGGATTTGATGGGTTAACGTCTCTATTATAGCGTAAAGACCGGATTTAATCAATCGACGAAATGAAAAGCGGCCTGATGCAGGCCGGTCAGACGGACGGGCGGCGGCACAGCGCGAGCGCATTTCAGCCTCGCAGTTCTTCTTGAACTTGAACGGACATCATGTTAAAATGCAATCAGACTTGGCAACCCCAACGAATCAGGAGGAAAGCGATCATGAGCAAGCATCCCGCATGGCTGGACAATGCCGTGTTCTATGAAATCTACCCCCAGTCCTTCTGCGACAGCAACGGCGACGGCATCGGCGATTTTCAGGGCATCATCAGCAGGCTGGACTATATCCGCGACCTCGGCTGCAATGCCATCTGGATGAACCCCTGCTTTGAGTCCCCCTTCGGTGACGCGGGATATGATGTGTCGGACTACTGCAAGGCCGCGCCCCGCTATGGAACCAACGATGAGCTTGTCCGCCTGTTTGACGAGGTGCACAGGCGCGGTATGCACATCCTCCTCGACCTCGTGCCGGGGCACACCTCTTGGGCGCATCCCTGGTTTAAGGCGTCCATGCGGGCAGAGAAAAACGCGTATACCGACCGATACGTGTGGACGGACAGCATATGGGAGCAGCCATCCGGCTATGGCTGCCTGCGCGGCATCTCGGACAGGGACGGCTCCTGCGTGGTCAATTTCTTCTCCCATCAGCCTGCGCTGAACTATGGCTATCTGAACCCGGAGCGTCCGTGGCAGCAGAGCATGGATGCGCAGGGGCCGCAGGAGACGCTCTCGGCCATGATGGATGTGATGCGCTTCTGGCTCTCCCGCGGCTGTGACGGCTTCCGGGTGGATATGGCGGGCTCACTCGTCAAAAACGACGCGGACGGCCGGGGGACGATCGCCCTGTGGCAGAAGGTGCGCGCCTTTCTCGACGAGGAATTCCCGGATGCGGCGATGATCTCCGAATGGGGCGAGCCGGACAAGTCCCTGCAGGGCGGCTTCCACATGGACTTCCTGCTGCACTTTGGGCCGTCCCACTACAATGATCTGTTCCGCTGCGAAGAGCCATACTTCTCCAGCCGCGGCAAGGGCGATGTGACGGCCTTTGTGGAGAAGTATCTGGAAAACATGCGCCGCAGCGGGCAGAAGGGTCTGATCTGCATTCCCTCCGGCAACCATGACATGGACCGCCTCGCCCGTGCGCTTCACGGGGATGAGCTGAAGGTCGCCTTTGCCTTCCTTCTAACCATGCCCGGCGCGCCGTTCATCTACTACGGCGATGAGATCGGTATGCGCTACGTGGAGGGGCTGACCTCCGTGGAGGGCGGCTACAACCGCACCGGCTCGCGTTCTCCGATGCAGTGGGACGACACGCTCCACGCAGGCTTCTCCGCCGCGCCCGCTGAAAAGCTCTACATTCCGCTGGACCCGGCTGCGGACAGGCCGACCGCCGCCGCACAGATGGAGGACGAGCACTCCCTGCGCAGCGAGGTGCAGCGGCTGATCGCCCTGCGCCAGGCGCATGACGCGCTGCAGAGCTGCGGCGGAATCGACTTTGTCCATGTGGGCTATCCCCTGATGTACACCCGTTCCTCCTCGACAGAGACCCTGCTGGTGATCGTCAATCCTGCCGCACAGGAGAAGCGCGTTCCCTCGTCCATGCGGCTGATGGAGTGCCTCTACCAGTTCAATGGCGCGGCGGTGCAGCAGGGCGGCGTGATGCATGTTCCCGGTCAGTCCGTCTGCGTATACCGGGTGTAGGAACTGATACTGTCTTGCACTTAAAAGCTCGAATATAAGCGCGAAGCGAAGAAGGGAGTTTGAGGGATGAAATCCCTCAAGCAGGTTTGGAGCCGCAACCTGCCGCCGCCTGTGGCGGAATCAGGCAGGCGAAGGCTGGAAAC
>JALFHA010000016.1 GCA_022776785.1 Clostridiales bacterium
CCTCAAGCAGGTTTGGGCGGCAGCCCAATGTTCCCTTATTGTTCAAAAGAAAAAGCAGTTTCAGAGCAGGATGCGAAGCATCCTACGATTGAAACGGGGCTGATTCTGCAAAGCTAGATTTTAGCCGCAAAATAGTATGAAAAGAAAGCGCCATACATACAGATGAATTCTCAGCGGCCGGCATGATTCGCCTGGCTGCTTTTCTGCGTGCCCCTCATACCGTGGGGCAGCCCGAAGGAGAAAAAGACGTGCGACAGATCGCCCGTCTGTGCAGCGGCGTAAAGGCCGGGCGCGAAATCGCGGGCCTGTGCGCTGAGCAGGCGGGCCATGGATGTGTCGCCAGAAAACAGACCGACGGTCAATTTGTTTGAACAGACCAGAAGTCTGCTCTCGATCATCCCCTCTGTCATCGGTGAAAGGAGCTCCGCCAGCCCCTTTCTCTGCCCATCGGAAATGTGCAGGCGCAGCGGATTCGCATCCAGCATTGCCAGCCCCAGCGCGTTATTGGCGACGGGCGCGCAGAGGTTGCAGACCAGCTCGCGCCAGCGTGTGCTCATGCCGTCGAGCAGCGCGAGCACGCGGTGTCGCGGAAAGCGCGCAAGAAAGCGCAGCTCGCAATGAAGCTCCGTCAGGTACGCGAGGATGTAGTCAATGCCGAGCGTCGTCTCCGGCACGGGAATGAGCAGCTGATAGTCGATGTCGCCCGGGACGCGGTGGGCGAAGAAGCGCGCGTCATAATGCTCGAGGCCGCGCAGGATGCCGCTCAGCGTGTCGTGCAGGGCGATGCAGCCCAGTTCCGGAGCGGTCAGGCAGAGCTGCACCCCATCGCCTTTGCCTGCGCAGTCTTTTGCTCAAGCGCCCTGCGTCCCTGCACAAGGCGCTCCGGCAGGGATGCGCCGAGCAGACATGCATAGCTTTCCGGCCTGTCCTTCTGCACGCCCAGCGTGTAGAGAATGGAGGCCGTCAGCTCCGCTGCCGTTTCCTGCGGCAGGCTGCTGCTTTGGCCCATCGTCAGCGCGCGGGCCTGCGCGCAGAACAGCTCGTGTAGCCCATCGCCGAGGATGGCGGCCTCCTCCTGCGTCAGCGCACGCGCCGCGGCGGGACTGTCTGCCTGCGCTGCAGGCCGGGGAAGGAGCGCGCCGAGGGGATTACCATTGCTCGTCATCGTCATTGTCATCCTCCTCCGGTTCGTCGCCTTCCTCATCGTCATCCATGCTCCTACAGGGCTCGCCGCGCGCCGCACGCAGAAGGAGGGCCGCGCTCACGTCGCCAAGACGCTCTGCAGAGCCCTGCGCCGGGCCGTTAAAAAGCGCCGCCATCGCCAGCAGCAGCTCGTCGTCGCTGAGCGCGTCACGCGTGGCATTCTTGAATTCGTAGAACAGCTCCGTCAGCTCCGCAAGGGTCTGCGCAAGCTCTCCGCGCTGGATGTGCGGGGAATCCGCAAAGGCCTGCGTCAGCTTTGCAAGCACGCCGCCGCCGAAATCGACGCGGCCGCAGCGCGCGAGGGCTTCCGACTCGCGGGAGCGAAGCAGCGCAAGCTGCGCGCGGGACAGGGGAATCAATTCGCTCATGGGGTGGCCTCCTTTTCTGCTTTCTGCGCGTAAACGGGGGTGGAAACAGGTTATACACCCGCCGGGCGCAAAGCGCCAGTCTTGACTTTTGGCGCGATTTGTGGTAATATAAACACAAAAAAAGAGGGCGCGTCCAGCTGTAGGACGCGCCCTTTGCGCGCAATTTCCCCCTTCCCTTTTGCGGAGAATTGCTTTATAATAATCTGAATCATGGATAAATGTGTCCTGCGCCGCCTGTCACAGGCTGCGGCGGCGCTTTCGGGTTCAGAAAAGGAGAGGAAATCATGGCCCTTCGCAAGATCATCTGCATTGAGGACGAGCTTCTTCGCAAAAAGAGCCGCCCGGTTGACAAGTTTGACGAAAAGCTGCACCGTCTGCTCGACGACATGGCCGAGACGATGTACGACGCCAACGGCTGCGGTCTGGCCGCGCCGCAGGTGGCCGTGCTTCGCCGCGTGGTGGTGATGGACTGCGGCGACGGGCTCATCGAAATGGTGAACCCGGAGATCATCGAAACCGAGGGCGAGCAGGACGGCCCGGAGGGCTGCCTCTCCGTGCCCGGCCGCCGCGGCATGGTCAAGCGCCCGATGAAGGTACATGCGCGCTTCCAGGACCGCAACGGCGAATGGTATGAAATCGAGGCCGAGGAGCTGCTCGCCCGCTGCATCATGCATGAAACCGACCATCTGGACGGCAAAATGTATGTGGACATCATGTCCCGCGAGATCTTCGAGGACGAGGATGCGGACGAGACTGCGGAGGACAAGGCGTGAGAATCGTATTCATGGGGACGCCGGACTTTGCCGTGCCGTCGCTGCGCGCGCTGTGCGAGAGCGGCTATGACGTCGTGGGCGTGTTCTGCCAGCCCGACAGGCCCAAGGGGCGCGGCAACAGGCTCACGCCCTGTCCGGTCAAGGAGGAGGCGCTGCGGCGGGGGATTCCGGTCTTCCAGCCCGAGCGCATCAAGCGGCCGGAGGGCGTGGAGGCGCTTGCCGGCCTGTCGCCCGACCTGTGCGTGACGGCAGCGTTCGGCCAGCTCCTCTCGCAGGAGATTCTGGATATTCCGCCGAGGGGGACGGTCAACGTCCACTCCTCGCTGCTGCCCCGGCACCGCGGCAGCGCGCCGGTGAACTGGGCTGTGATTCAGGGCGACGCGCAGACGGGCGTGACGACAATGCTCACCGACGCGGGCATGGACACGGGCGACATGCTGCTCTGCGAGCGCGTGGACATCGGGGAACGCGAGACGGCGGGGGAGCTGACCGACAGGCTGGCGCAGCTGGGGGCGGCGCTGCTCATCCGCACGCTGCGCGCCATGGAGGCGGGCACGCTCAGACCCGCGCCGCAGGACCCGCAGGCGGCGACCTATGAGCCGAAGCTGACGAAGGAGACGGGGCGTATCGACTTTTCGCGCTCCGTGCGGGAGATTGACTGCCTGGTGCGCGGCACGATGCCGTGGCCCGGCGCGTTCACGACGCTGCCGGACGGGCAGGTCATGAAGGTGATGGAGGTGCGCCGCGCGGCGGACGTGCCGACGCACGAGCCGGGGCGCATCGTCTCGGCCGACGCAAAGAGCGGCCTCGTCGTCTCCTGCGGGGACGGCGATGTGGAGCTGGTTCAGATACAGATGCCCGGCGCAAAGCGCATGAATGCGCGTGATTATCTGCGCGGGCACAGCATGGAGGCAGGCGTGAGCCTGGGAAGGGTGCAGCATGGCGGATAATCGTGGGCGCGACGGCGGATACCGCGGCGCAGGCAGAGGCATGGACAGAAAGCCGCGGGCGGACAAGCCGGGCTATGGCGATAAAAAGGGCTTTGCGCCGCGCGGGGAGAAGCCCGCATTCGGCGAGAAGAAGGACTTCCGTCCGCGCGGGGAGAAGCCCGCGTTTGGCGAAAAGAAGGACTTCCGTCCGCGCGCGGACAGGCCGGACTTTGGCGGGAAAAAGGGCTATGCGCCGCGCGGAGACAGGCCCGCAAACGGCGAAAAGCGGAGCTTCCGTCCGCGCGGGGACAGGCCCGCGCCCAGAAAACCAGAGAGCAGCCTTGTCCCGCGCCGTGTGGCGCTGGAGACGCTGCTGGACGTGAGCCGCTCGGACGCCTATGCGTCGCTGGCGCTTGACAAGCGGCTGGCTGCGGCGCGGCTGTACCATCGGGACAGGGCGTTTGTGACGCAGCTCGTCTATGGCACGCTGGAAAACCGGCTGACGCTCGACTGGCGCATCGACCAGTTCCTCGAGTCCGAGGACAAGGCACTCGACCCCG
>JALFHA010000027.1 GCA_022776785.1 Clostridiales bacterium
ACAGCGTGTTCCTTTCTCGACAAGGACCCCGAGCAGCACGCGCCCCAGCTGATGGCCTGGGTGGACACGCTCGCCGGCGACGGCCCCGACAGCTTTGAGTCGCAGCGCGCGGCCGTGCGCCATGTCATCAATGATCCGGACAACAACATGCATCAGCTCGTCATGGACATCATGCGCGACACGGACAAGGACGTGCTCAAGGCGACCTTCCAGAATTTCTTCCTCAATGCCAACATCATCGGCTGGCCCATTCAGGAGAAGATGCGTGAGAAGTACGGCTGCAACATTCCGTGGGCCATTCTGCTGGATCCCACCTCCGCCTGCAACCTGCACTGTACCGGCTGCTGGGCCGCGGACTCCGGCAACAAGCTCAACCTCAGCTTTGATGAGATCGACTCCATCATCACGCAGGGCAAGGAGCTGGGCGTGTATATGTACATCTACACCGGCGGCGAGCCGCTGGTGCGCAAGAAGGATCTGATTGCCCTGTGCAACAAGCACAGCGACTGCCAGTTTCTCTCCTTCACCAACGGCACGCTCATCGATGAGGAATTCACCGACGAGATGCTGCGCGTGAAGAACTTCATCCCCGCCATCAGCCTGGAGGGCTCCGAGGAGGCGACGGACGGCCGCCGCGGCGCGGGCACCTACAAGAAGGTCATCCACGCGATGGAGCTGCTGGGGGAGAAGCACCTGCCGTTCGGCATTTCCTCCTGCTACACGAGCGCCAATGTCGATTCCATCGCCTCGGACGAGTACATTGATTCCATCTGTAAAATGGGCGCGCGCTTCATCTGGTATTTCCACTACATGCCGGTGGGCAACGACGCTGTGCCGCAGCTCCTGCCCAGCCCTGAGCAGCGCGAGTACATGTACCACCGTATCCGCGAGATCCGCGCCACGAAGCCGATTTTCGCGATGGATTTCCAGAACGACGGCCAGTATGTCGGCGGCTGCATCGCTGGCGGACGGCGCTATCTGCACATCAACGCCAACGGTGACGTCGATCCCTGCGTGTTCATCCACTATTCCAACAGCAATATCCGCGAGCACACACTGCTTGAGGCGCTTCAATCGCCCATTTTTATGGCCTATCACGACGGCCAGCCGTTCAACGACAACATGCTGCGCCCCTGCCCGATGCTCGAAAACCCCGATCAGCTTCGCGCCATCGTCGAAAAGACCGGCGCGCACTCCACCGACCCGCAGTCCCCGGAGACGGCCGACCACCTGTGCGCCAAGTGCGACGAATACGCCAGCAGCTGGAAGCCGACGGCGGATCGCCTGTGGGGCTGCACCGGAGACTGTGCAGCCTGCGCAAAGAAGGAGTGAGCGTCATGACCACCTTTTTCACCTCTGAAAGCGTCACCAAGGGCCATCCCGACAAGGTGTGCGACCAGATTGCCGACGCCATCCTCGACGCCGTGCTCGCGCAGGATCCGCAGGCGCACGTCGCCTGCGAGGTGACCGCTGTCACCGATGCCGTGCACATCTTCGGCGAAATCACCGCCGAGGCGACAGTGGATTATGAAGCCATTGCCCGGCAGACCATCCGCGCCATCGGCTACACCGAGCCGGGGCATGGCTTTGATGCGGACACCTGCCGCATCACCGTCGATCTGCACGAGCAGTCTCCGGACATCGACATGGGCGTGCGCCGCGCCGACGCGGAAAATGCAGGCGCGGGCGATCAGGGTATGATGTTCGGCTACGCCTGCCGCGAGACGGACAGCTTCATGCCTCTGCCCATCGAGCTGGCGCACGCGCTTACCCGCCGCCTCTCGTATGTGCGCGAGATGCAGATCGTCCCCGAGCTGCTGCCCGACGGCAAAGCGCAGGTGACGGTGCAGTACGATGACGGCGTACCCACGCGCATCGACACCGTGGTCGTCTCCACGCAGCACATCGATGCGATTTCTGAAAGCGAGCTGCGCACGACGATTATCGACGAGGTCATCAGCCGCGCGCTGCCCGAGCCTCTGCTCGACGAGAGCACGCGCATCTTCGTCAACCCGACGGGACGCTTTCTCATCGGTGGCCCCGCCGGGGACAGCGGCCTGACCGGACGCAAGCTGATCGTGGATACCTACGGCGGCTATGCGCGCCATGGCGGCGGCTCCTTCTCCGGCAAGGATCCCAGCAAGGTGGATCGAAGCGCCGCCTATCTGGCCCGCTATCTGGCCAAGAACGTCGTTGCCGCCGGTCTTGCCGACCGCTGCGAGGTGCAGCTCGGCTATGCCATCGGCGTGGCGCAGCCCGTATCCCTGCTCATCGATTGCTTCGGCACGGAGCACGCGCCGCAGGAGCACATCCGCGAGCTGATCGAGCGCAGTGTGGATATGCGCCCCGCTGCGATCATCGCCCGCTTCGGCCTGCGCGCGCCCATCTACAGTCAGGTTTCCTGCTACGGCCATTTCGGCGGCAATGCCATGGATATGCCGTGGGAGAAAACCGATCTCGCCGACAGCTGGCTGCGTGAGCGCATGTCCGTATGCCGCTGATTAGCCCCTCCGCCTGGCCGGAGCGCTCCCTTTCGGGGTGCCCGGCCTTTTTATGTGCGCCCATATAAAAATCGGAGCCGCGGGAAGTATCGTCCCGCAGCTCCGGTTTTTTAACCTATAGGAAATTGTGTCACCATCGGCCCTGATACTATTTTGCGGCTAAAATCTAGCTTTGCAGAATCAGCCCCGTTTCAATCGTAGGATGCTTCGCATCCTGCTCTGAAACTGCTTTTTCTTTTGAACAATAAGGGAACATTGGGCTGCCGCCCAAACCTGCTTGAGG
>JALFHA010000031.1 GCA_022776785.1 Clostridiales bacterium
GCGAGCGGGAAAACGGGCGGAAATCGCTGAAATATCTGTCAAAACATCGGGATACTTGACAGAAGTGCATGAATCGACTACAATAAGCCAAAGTGGATCAATGTGTGCTGAACATCGCTTGACGGTGGTTACGCCCAAGAAGGGAGGAAGGGGCCGCAGCGGCCCTGACGCAAAGCATGGACAATCGGGGTAGAGGTTTTCGCCTGGCGGCGGTACTGACGGCGGTGCTCTGTCTGCTCGCATTCGCGGGCACAGCCTGCGCTGACGCAGACCCCATCCGCGTATCGTCGCTCAGTGAGCCGCAGTCGGTGATCTCTGAGCAGGACGTGAACATCACCATCAAGATTTACAACAGCAGCCAGACGGATATGGAGGGGGAAATCTTCCTCTACAGCCCGGCGGGCGGGTATCCGGTGGAGACATACAACGGGCTTAAGGCCGAAAACAGCGTGACCTATACCGGCACATGGCGCGTGACGAGCGAGCAGATTGAAAAGGGCCGGATCAATTACTACATCAAATACACGGTGGATACCGGCAGCGAGCCGACTGAAACGACGCGCACCATCCCCGTGACGATCCAGACAGAGGAGGCCGCGCCTCAGCTGACGGCTATCTACAGCGTGACCCCCGCCTCCGCCAGAGAGGGCCAGAAGGTGACGCTGGCCTACACGCTCTCCAATACGGGCAACATCGAGCTGCGCAATATCGAGATCACAAACGCGGGCGTCAGCGACAAAAAGCTGACGGCAACGTCGCTTTCCGTCGGGGAAAAGGTGACGCTTGAGGATACCGTGACGATGGGCGGCAAGGAGCTGGTGAGCAAGCCGACGGTGACCTATCAGGCGGCGGGCTCGACAAAGACGCTGTCGATTTCCGACATGGCGCGCAAGACGATCACCGTCATGGAGGACGGACTGGATGTGATGCTCAAGGCCGCCAATCCGAACGACCTCTATCCGGGCGAGAGCGTCAAAATGACGCTGACGATGAAGAACAGCGGCAATACCGCCTACAGCGCGCTGAGCGCAACGCTCAGCGACGGCACCAGACTCGCGGAGGGCATCGCCCTGGAGCCCGGCGCCTCCTATGAGCATGAGTTTGAGACGACGGTTGTACAGTCCGGTGTATACAGCGTGAGCGTGGAGGGCACAGACTCGAACGGAAATGCGGTGAGCATGGTTTCCGGTGAGGTCGAGGTGACGACTCAGGACGCCTCCAAGGCCCTGATTCTGAACGTGCGCGCTCAGGCGCAGACGGACACGATCTATACCGAGCCGGCGGTGATCCGATTCGGCGTGGCCGTCCAAAACATCGGCCAGACCGACGCGACGACGCTGACCATCAAACAGGCGGGCACAACTGTGGCCACCATTCCCTCGCTGCCCTCCGGTGAGAGCCGCACGGTTGTCTTTGATGTGGAGACGAGCATTGCGGGACAGTTCCAGTTTACTGTGACGGGCAAGGATGCGGACGGCAACGAGCGCACCTATGAATCCAACATCATTCAGGTGCAGTATATTGCGCCGACGCCCGAGCCGACGGCAACGCCTGCGCCGACCAGAGTGCCGCCGACGCCCAGCCCTGTGCCGACGGCAACGCCCAAGCCGACGCTGGGCGAGATCATCGTCGGCAGCGTGAGCCCTACCGTGCTTTACGCCGCGGCGGGCGTGCTGGCTGCCGTGCTGGTGGCCCTGCTGGCGGCAGGCAGCGTGAGCCGGGCGAGAAAGGCCAAGCGCGAGAAGAACGCGATTGACACCATTGAGCTGACGCCGGACACCCGCAACCACCGCGGTCTGCGCCGCCGCGCCAGAAAGGAGAAGGCGGAGAAGCCCAAAAGGACGAACGAAGACCAGGAGCCCATCGTGCCGACGCCGGAACTGACGGAGGACGAGCTGCGCGAAAAGCCCGCCGAGGCTGACGCGGCCAGACCTGCTGAAGCTGCGCCGAAGGACGAGGGCCGCCGCCGCCGCGCCGCACAGGAGACTGCTGTGACGGCAGAGGAGACGCTGCGGGTGGTTCCCGTGGATCAGCGCCCGGACTTCGTTGCGCAGGGCAAGGTGGACGATTCGCAGACGAGGATATTCGGCAAGCTGACGAAGGACGCGCCGGAGGCTGGGGAGACACAGACCGCCGAAGTGCCGAGGACGCGAAGGGAAAAGGCCGAAAGAGAAAAGAAGGCTGAGAAGAAGCCCGAGGATAAGCCTGACAGCAAGCCCGAGGATAAGCCTGCGGAAAAGGCGGAGGAGACCATCCGTCTGAGCCGCGAGGAGGTAGACGAGTTGCGCCGGAAGCAGGCCGCCGTTGAAAAGAGCGGCGCGGAGGGAAAGAAGCGCAGCGAGATCAAGCCGATGAAGAAAAAGAAATCCTTCTTTGGCAAGCGTAAGGACGAGGAGGATGACTTCATGGATGAGGCTGGCGATGGCTTTGACGACTCGGATGACGACTTCATCGAATGATGGCGCGCAGATGCGCCCGAAGCAGAGGATGAGACGGGGTGCGGAGCGGGAAACCGCTTCGCACCCCTTTGAAATGCGATGGTTGGAAAAGCTGATACTATTTTGCGGCTAAAATCTAGCTTTGCAGAATCAGCCCCGTTTCAATCGTAGGATGCTTCGCATCCTGCTCTGAAACTGCTTTTTCTTTTGAACAATAAGGGAACATTGGGCTGCCGCCCAAACCTGCTTGAGG